>JAYUTY010000148.1:0-6008 GCA_043754875.1 Gemmatimonadota bacterium | reverse complement strand
GCTCGGCGATGGATGCCGCGAACATGCTCAAGCCGGCGCTCGCGCGTGGTGAGTTCCGCCTCCTCGGTGCGACCACCGACGAGGAGTACGAACGGTGGATCCTCGGCGACCCTGCGCTGGAGCGGCGCTTCCAGAAGATCGCCGTCCGCGAGCTCTCGCCTGCGGAGACGCTGGAGATCTTGCGCACGCGCGTGCCGTCGCTCGCGCGGCACCACAGCGTGGTCGTCACCGACGCGGCGGTGCGCGCCTCGATCGAGCTCACGGACATCTGGGTACCCGATCGTCGTCGCCCCGACAAGGCGATCGACGCGCTCGACGAGGCATGCGCGCACACGCAGGCCACCGCTGCCTACTCCCCGGTTGCGGAGTCGCTGATCGCGCGGCGCCGCGCGTGGCTGCGGTTGGCGCAGGCGCGTGGCCAGGCCCCGGCGTCGCCGCTCGGCAGCGGCACCGAGCCACTCAACCGGATGGCGCGCGACGGGATCGCCGTGCTCGAGCGCCTGGGTGCCGAGCTGGAGGCGGCGTTCGTCCGCACCCAGCCTCAATCGTCGTCGCAGCCGCAGTCAGCATCGGCGGAAGCGAGTGCGCCAGGGATGGGCGAGCCGACGAGCACGGAGCGCGCCGCGGTCGACGCACAGCTCGAGCGCCAGCTACTGGACGACGGTATCGTTGTGCGGGGCCACGACGTGGCGCGAGTAGTCGGACTGATGGCCGGACGGAGAGTGGAATGGGAAGAGTGATCGTGCGACGCACGTTGGGTGGCGCGTTGGCTGGCATGGTCGGCGTGACCGCGCTGCTGAGCGCGAGCGCCTGCCGTGGTCCGTCGGCCGAGGGCCCGTACGCGCAGGAGGTGTCCGACGCCATGCCGCGGATCGAGGCGTCCACGGGGCTCAAGTTCAAGCGCCGGCCCAAGGTCGAGGTGCGCAGCGTCGAGCAGGTGCGCGACTTCCTGATCCGCAAGTTCAACGAGGAGACGCCCGCGCAGGAGGTGAGCGGCGAGGAGTCGGCCTACAAGCTCCTCGGAATGCTTCCGGAGACGATGAACCTGCGTGACTTCTTCCTGAAGATTCTCACGGAGCAGGTGATCGGCTACTACGATCCGGCGACGAAGGCGCTCTACGTCGTGGACAAGGCTGACGAGAAGACGGTCGGCATCACGATCACGCATGAACTCGTGCACGCGCTGCAGGACCAGTACGTGAACCTCGATTCGATCCAGAAGGCGACGTCGGACAACGATCGCCTCACGGCCGCGCAGGCGGTCATCGAGGGGCAGGCGCAGTTCGAGCAGCTGTCGATCATGCTCGGCGGCTCGGACAACATCGCGTTGCGTGTCGGTGGGCGGAATCGGATCCGCGAGATGATCCGCGAGAACCAGAGCTCGATGCCGGTGTTCGCGACCGCGCCGATGGTCATTCAGGAGTCGCTGCTCTTTCCCTACCTGAGCGGGGCGGACTTCGTCCAGCGCTTCAAGGAGCACAAGGGGAAGGCGAGCCCGTTCGCCTCGCTGCCGCGATCCACCGAGCAGATTCTGCACACGGACGCGTACTTCAGCGCCACGCCGGACGAGCCGACCGTCATCACACTGCCCGCGCCGCGCGGCGCCACGAAGGTGTACGAGAACGACCTCGGCGAGTTCGGCACGCGGCTGTTCATCTTCCAGCAGATGAAGGACGAACAGCTCTCCGCGCGCGCCGCGGCTGGGTGGGACGGCGACCGCTTCATGGTGCTGCAGGGGAGCGGCGGTCGCGGTATCGTGTGGGCGAGTGTCTGGGATTCGACCGTCGAGGCGGCGGAGTTCGCCGATGCGGTCACGCGCGCGACCGGCAAGCGCACCGGCATCGCGGAGCACAACGAGCCGGGCGGCGGCGCGTCGTTCCACCCGACCGGCCGCACCGTTTCGATTTCGCCGCGCATCATCGGTGGCCGCGCGGTGATCGTCTACTCCGACGTCCCCAACGGCATGGGCACCGCCGTCATCGACGCCGGTGCGATCAAGCTCAGTCCGCGCTGATCGTCGCGGACGGTTCGGTCGAGACTGGGAAGGACGCTGCGGAGTCCGACGGGATGCTCTCGTCCTCGTCGGGCTTCGCGGGCGCGTCGTCGTCCACGGCGGGAAGCAGGGCGATGCGCAGCACCTCGTCCATCGTCGCGACGAAGTTGAAGGTCACCTGCTTCTTCACCTCGTCCGGCACGTCGCGGAGATCCTTCTCGTTGGACTTGGGCATGATCAGGTAGCGCAGCCCGGCGCGATAGGCAGCCAGCACCTTCTCCTTCACGCCGCCGATCTCGAGCACCTTGCCGCGCAACGTCACCTCGCCTGTCATGGCGAGGTCGCGCCGCACCGGACGCTGTGAGAGGGCGCTCGCGATCGCCAGCGTGAGCGAGATGCCAGCGCTGGGTCCATCCTTCGGGATCGCCCCCGCGGGCAGATGGACGTGGAGGTCGTAGTCCTTGAACGCGGAGTCCGGGATGCCGATCTGTGCGGCACGTGACCGCACGTACGAGTACGCCGCGTCCACGCTCTCGCGCATCACGTCGCCCAACTGGCCGGTGACGGTCATCCGTCCCGAGCCGTTCATGCGCAGCGCCTCGATCACCAGGATCTCGCCACCGGTGGAGGTCCACGCGAGTCCGGTCACGACGCCGATCTCCGGCACCATCTCCGCCTCTTCCACGGCATAGCGCGGCACGCCGAGGTGCTTCTCCACCGCCTCGGGATCGATGATCCACGCTCCTTCCTCCCCCTCGGCCTTCCGGCGTGCGCGCTTGCGCATGATCGCCGCGATGTTGCGCTCGAAGTTTCGGAGGCCCGCCTCACGCGAGTAGCGGTTGGAGATGACCGAGAGCGACTCGTCGGTGAACTGGATGTCCTTGTCGCTGATCCCGTGGTCGTCCAGAAGGCGCGGCAGCAGATAGCGCCACGCGATCTCGACTTTCTCCTCCACGGTGTAGCCCGCGATGCGGATGACCTCCATGCGGTCGCGCAGCGGGGCGGGGATGTCGAACAGGTTGTTCGCGGTGCAGATGAACAGGGCGCCGCTCAGGTCGAATGGCAGGTTGAGGTAGTGATCGACGAAGCCCCTGTTCTGGCTCGGGTCGAGCACCTCGAGCATGGCCGCCGTCGGATCTCCGCTTGGGCCACCACCTGACATCTTGTCGATCTCGTCGATCATCAGGACGGGATCCCTCACCTGCACGCGACGCAGCGCCTGGATGAGCAGCCCCGGCATCGCGCCAACGTAGGTGCGCCGATGTCCGCGGATCTCCGCCTCGTCGCGCACGCCGCCAACGGAGATGCGGTAGAACTCGCGTCCGATCGACGTCGCGATCGCCTCGCCGAGCGACGTCTTGCCCGTGCCCGGTGGGCCGACGAAGCAGAGGATCGGTCCGTGGGGATCGCCGCCGCGCAGCTTTCGCACGGCGAGGAACTCGATGATGCGCTCCTTCGCCTCGCTCAGTCCATAGTGCCGGTCATCGAGCGCGCTCTCCACCTTGGTGAGCGCGATCTCATCGTCGCCACTCCGCTTGTTCCACGGCAGCGAGAGGATCCAGTCGAGATACGTGCGGATCACCTGGTACTCGCTCGACGCAGGGCTGAGCTGGCGCAGGCGCTCCGTCTCGCGCCTGGCCTCCTGGCCGGCGCGCTCGGGGAGCTTGGCCTCGTCGATGCGGCGCAGCAGCTCGACCGCTTCCTTCTCACCGGGGTCGGCCTCGCCGAGCTCGGCCTGGATCGCGCGCAGCTGCTGGCGCAGGTAGAATTCGCGCTGGTGCTGCTCGATCTTGATCTCGGTCTGCCGCTTCACGTCCTCCATCACGCGTGCGCGCGCCACTTCGCGCTCGAGGCGATTGAGGATGAAGCGCAGCCGCTGCCCGACGTCGAGGCGCTGGAGCACCTCGTCCTTGTCGGTGATGCGGAAGTTCATGTTCGTCGCGGCCAGATCGGCGAAGCGCCCTGGATCCGAGACGTTCATCTTGAGGATCGCCGGCACCTCGTCGGGGATCCGGTCCACCAGCTCGGCCAGCGTCTCCGCTGCGGAGATCACCCGCGCCACGAGATCGTCCAGCTCCGACGGCTCGGCAGGCGTGTCCTTGGCCGGACGGATCGCCGCGATCGGATAGGGGTCGTCCTGGTTGATCCCCTCGATGACGATGCGCCGCAGCCCCTGCAGCGTGATCTGCACCGTCTCGCCCGGAAGGTTGATCCGCTCGTGCACGCGCGCCGCGACGCCGATGCGCCCGATGAATCGCTGCGAGTCGATCGGCTCGTCGTGATCTCCCCCGGCGACGACGAGAGCGACGATCAATCCCGGCTCGTCGTGTGCGCGCAGCAGCGACAGGTTCTCCGGCGCCCCCATCTGCACCGCGATGGTGCCGAGCGGGTAGACGATGGTCGAGCGCAGCGCCATCAACGGCAGCGCAGGAGGCAGCTCGGACTTGAGGATCTCTTCCTTGCGCTGGGGCTTGGCCATGCGGGATAAAGTAATGGTGGAGAGGAGACTGGCCAGCATGCACGCTGCGAGCCGCCCAGCGTAACGTCGTGCCCTATGTCCTGCGAAATGTCCAACATGCTCGCGTCTGGTAACCCGTGGTAACCGGCGCTCGCGTGCTCCAGTCCCGTTGCCGCCGCCGCAGCCCGCTCTTAACTTTCGCCTCTTATGTTTGACGAGCTCTCCGAAAAACTCGAAGCGACCTTCGCGCGTCTGCGCGGTCGCGGCGTCCTCACCGATGCCGACATCAAGGAAGGGCTGCGCGAGGTACGCCGCGTCCTCCTCGAAGCCGACGTCAACTTCGCCCTGACGCGCGAATTCCTCGAGCGTGTCGAGAAGAAGGCGGTCGGAGTCTCGCAGCTCCGCACCGTGTCGCCGGCGCAGCAGCTCGTCAAGATCGTCTACGACGAGCTCACCGCGATGCTGGGCGAGCGCCGCGAAGGGCTCAAGCTCAGCTCGGTGCCGCCAACCGTCGTCATGATGGTCGGGCTTCAGGGGTCCGGCAAGACGACGTCGGCCGCGAAGCTCGCGCGCAAGCTGAAGCTCGAGGGTCGGCAGGTGCGCATGATCGCGTGCGACGTCTATCGCCCTGCCGCCATCGACCAGCTCGAGACACTCGGGCAGCAGCTCGACATTCCCGTGTACGCCGAACGCGACACGAAGGACGTCGTGAAGATCGCGCGCGCCGGGATCGACGTGGCGCGGCGCGCGCGCGATCGCGTCGTGCTCGTGGATACCGCCGGTCGCCTGCAGATCGACGAGAGCATGATGGACGAGCTCGTTCGTCTGAAGGACGCGATCAAGCCGGACGAGATCCTCTTCGTCGCCGATGGCATGACCGGCCAGGACGCAGTGAAGATCGCCCAGGGCTTCGATGCGCGGCTCAACGTGACCGGTGTCATCCTGACGAAGATGGATGGCGACGCGCGCGGTGGTGCAGCGCTCTCGATCTACGGCGTGCTCAAGAAGCCGATCAAGTACATCGGCGTCGGTGAGAAGTCCGATGCGTTGGAGGATTTCCACCCCGACCGCATGGCCGGGCGCATTCTCCAGCAGGGCGACGTCCTCACGCTCGTCGAGAAGGCGCAGGGCGCGTTCGATGCCGACGAAGCGAAGAAGATGGAGCGCAAGGTCCGAAAGGAGGGGATGGACCTCGAGGATTTCCTCACCGCGATGCGCCAGCTCGAGAAGCTCGGTCCGCTCGAGGGGCTGCTGAAGATGATGCCGGGCGTCAACAGCAAGATGCTCAAGCAGGTCAAGGATGCTGATCCCAAGCGGATGAAGCACATGGAGGCGATCGTCCTTTCCATGACCAAGGCCGAGCGGAAGAAGCCCGAGATCATGAACGGGCCGCGCCGCGCGCGCGTGGCGAAGGGAAGTGGTCGCCCGATCAGCGACGTCAACCGGCTGCTCGAGCAGTTCCGCGAGATGCAGAAGATGATGAAGAAGGTCGCGGGAGGCTCGCCGCCGGGCGGGAAGATGCGGATGCCGCCGGGAATGTTCGGGGGGATGCGCTAA
>JAYUTY010000147.1:0-17091 GCA_043754875.1 Gemmatimonadota bacterium | reverse complement strand
TCGCGGTGAAGCACGAGAACATGCAGCCGACCGGCTCGTTCAAGGTGCGCAATGGGCTCTCCGTACTCACGACGCTCGACGACGCGGAGCGGCGCGCGGGCGTCGTTGGCGCCTCGACGGGCAATCATGGCCTTGGCCTGGCCTATGCCGGCCGCCAGCTCGGCGTCAGTGTCACGATCTGCGTTCCCGTCGGCAACAACCCGGAGAAGACCGCGGCGATCCGGGCATGGGGCGCCGAGGTCGTCGAGCAGGGAGCTGACTACGACGAGTCGATCGCTGTCGCGACGGAGCTCACGCGGCGCGAAGGGCGGACGCTCGCCCACTCCACCAACGACGTGCGTGTGCTCGCCGGTGCCGGCACGATGACGCTCGAGATCCTCGAGCAGGCGCCCGAGCTCGACGTCCTGCTGATCGCTGTCGGCGGCGGCTCGCAGGCGGTGGGCGCGATCGCCGTGGCGCGCGAGCTCCGCCCGTCGCTCCAGATCATCGGCATCCAGGCGGCCGGTGCGTCGGCGGTGCATGACTCGTGGCATGCGGGCGAGCCGCGCACCACGCCGCGCGCGGCCACCTTCGCCGAGGGGGTGGCGACGCGCTCGAGCTATCCGCTCACCTTCGGCGCGTTGCGCGAAGGGCTCACCGACTTCATCACCGTGACCGATGCCGAGATCGCGAGCGCCGTCCGGCTCATCCTCTCGTCGACGCACCATCTCGTGGAGGGAGCCGGCGCGATCGGAGTAGCCGCTGCCATCAACCTCGGCGAGCGACTGCGGGGTCAGGCAGTGGGTGTGGTGTTCTGCGGCGCCAACATGGACTCGGCCGTGCTCACGCGCATCCTCAACCGCGAGCTCTGACGCTGGTCAGCTGACCTTGCTTGTCTTCCGCTTCAGGAAGTCCATCAGGATGAACTGACCCAGCGTCATCGTCGTGGTGAAGTACGCCTTGCCGCGGCTGATCTGGCTCATCGTCTTGACGAACTCCACGAGCGCGCGATCGCGGGCGAGCATGAAGGTGTTGATCATGATCCCCGACCGGCGGCATGACGCGACTTCCTGCAACGTCTTCTCGATCACCGCCATGTCGAGCCCGAACGAGTTCTTGTAGATCTGGCCGTCCGGCATCGTGAGTGCGCTGGGCTTGCCGTCGGTGATCATGATGATCTGCCGCATGTCCTTCTTCTGCGCCATCAGCAGCCGACGGGCAAGCTTGAGCCCCTCGGCCGTGTTCGTGTGGTACGGGCCCACCTGCGCGCTCGCGAGCGTGGCGAGCGGGATCTCCTCCGCACTGTCGTGGAAGAGCACAACCTTGATCGTATCGCCCGGGAACTGCGTGCGGATCAGATGCGTGAGCGCGAGCGCCACCTTCTTGGCCGGCGTGAAGCGGTCCTCTCCATACAGGATCATCGAGTGTGAGCAGTCGAGCATCAGCACCGTGGCGCAGCTCGAGCGGTATTCGGCCTGTCGCACCATGAGATCGCCGTAATCGAGGTCCATGGGTACGGTGATGTCGCCCGTGCGCATCATGGAGTTCTTCAGCGTCTCGTTGACGTCCATGTTCAACACGTCGCCGAACTCGTACGGCTTGCTCCACCCATCCGACTCGATGCCGGTGGCGAGATACGGCGTGTCATGGCTGCCGAAGCTGCTCTTGCCGAGGGTGCCGAGCAGGCCGCGCAGCGTCTTGTAGCCGAGGAAGTCGATCCCTTTCTCGGTGAGATTGAAGTTGACGTCCTTGGCGGCCGCCTGGGCCATCGATCCCTTGCCCTCGACCGGCTGATGGCCGGCGGGCATCTGCGGCGGCGTCTCGAGGTTGAGGTAGCCCTCCTTGGTCAACCGCTGCACGAGGTCGTCGAGCAGCTTGGCGAGCTTGGCCTGGGCATCCTCGTCGCCATCGCCGCGCAGCGCCTCGAGCATCTCCGGAGTGAACTGGCCGCTCTCCATGAGCGCCTCGAGGATCGCCTGCCGCAGCGCCTCGATCGACCGGTCGCCGGGCTCGTCCATGCCGCCGCCGTAGAAGCCCTGGCTCTCACCCGCAAAGCCGGACTGCAGCAGGAAGTCGGCGAGCTTGTCCAGCAGCGCCTGGAGATCGACCGCATCGGCCATCTCCGGTGAGAACTTGCTGTACGTATGAAAGCGCATGTCACTCCTCCTTCTTCACTAATACTCCAGAGCGCAGCCGAGTGCCAACGTTCACCCGGGTTCTATATTCCGGCGTGCACTCGGCGACCTCGATCAACCCGTTTCGCGTCCTAGCCCGTCATCGCAACTTTCGTCTCTTCCTGAGCGGGCAGACGCTGTCGCTGATTGGCACGTGGATGCAGACGATGGCGCAGGGGTGGCTCGCGCTCGAGCTGACCAACAGCGCTTTCATGGTCGGGCTGGTGGCCACCGTTGGGTCCATCCCGATCCTGCTGTTCACGATGCCAGCCGGCGCGATCGTGGACCGGTCGGACAAGCTCCGCCTGCTGCGAATGGCGCAGGTCGCCTTCCTGCTCGAGGCGGGGCTGCTCTGGTGGCTCACCTACTCGCACCACATCACGATCGGGTCGCTCCTCGCGCTCGCGTTCGTGAGCGGACTCATCTCGTCGATCGAGATCCCGACGCGGCAGTCGATGTTCATCGATCTCGTCGGGCGCGAGGACCTGTCCGATGCAATCGCACTCAACACGAGCGGCTTCAACCTCGCACGCGTCGTCGGGCCGGCGATCGCCGCGGCGGTGATCGCGCGACTGGGCATCGCCTGGTGCTTCTTCCTCAACGCGGCCAGCTTCGTGGCGGTGCTGATCGGGCTCTTCATGATCTCGCTGCCGGCCTGGGAGCAGGTGGGGGACCACGTCAACCCGTGGGAGGGAGTCCTCCAGGCGCTGCGCTACATGCGCGACACGCCGAACGTACGCGCCCTGATGGTCATGATCACGGTCTACTCCATCCTCGGTATTCCTGTGCTCGCGCTCATGCCGGTGGTGGCGCGCGAGATGTTCGGGCTCGGCGCAGCGGGCTATGGCGCGCTCCTCTCGAGCGTTGGTGTGGGCGGCCTCGTCGGTGCGCTGACGCTCGCGGCGATCGGCTATCGCTTCTCTCGCGTGAAGCTGCTGATCGCCGCGTCCACTGCGTGGCCCGTCCTGCTGATTCTCTTCTCGTTCTGCCGAGTTCCGTGGGTTGCGTACGTGCTGCTGCTGGGGATCGGGTGCACGATGATCCTCAACGGCGCCATCTCCAACGGCCTGCTCCAGAGTATCGTGCCCGACGAGCTGCGCGGCCGCATGATGGCCGCGTACGGGCTCGTCGTCGTGGGGCTGGCACAGGTCGTCGGCGCGTTCGCGTCGGGCTCGCTCGCGCACGCCCTCGGTGTCGCGGGGGCCATCAGGGGATCGGCAATGGCGATGCTCGCGTATGGCGCCTGGGCGTTCTTCCGTCGTCCCGCCCTCCGCACGCTGTAGACATGTACTCCACCTGTCTCTTCTGCAACAGCGACCTCGGGAAGAATGAGGCGATCGAGCACTTCCCCGTCGGTCGACGCCTGGCGTTCGATGCCGCGCGCGGGCGTCTGTGGGTCGTGTGCCGCCGGTGCGAGCGGTGGAACCTCACACCGCTGGAAGAGCGATGGGAGGCGATCGAGGAGTGCGAGCGCGCCTTCACCGAGACGCGACTCCGCGTCTCCACCGACCAGATCGGGCTCGCCCGGCTGCGCGAGGGATTGGAGCTGGTGCGCATCGGCGAGCCGCAGCGCCCGGAGCTGGCGGCGTGGCGTTACGGGGACCAGTTCGGACGGCGCAAGCGACGACAGTACTACTGGATTGCCGGGGCCGCTGCCGTCGGTGGAGCGGCGATCGTCGCCGGCCCCGTGTTGGGACTCGTCAGCGTGGCCGCGCTGTCGCCGATGATGAACCTCGCGAACGTCTCGCGCTCGCTCTATCAGTTGCACAAGACGATCGCGATCCCCGGCCCCTTGGGCACGACGCAGCACCTAGCGCTGAGAAGCCTGCCCAAGGCCAAGCTCGCGCTCCAGGACGGTGACGTCGTGCTCCGCCTGAAGACGCAGCGCGCCACGAAGCGGCCATTCTGGCAATTCGATGACGGCACGGAGGAGCTCGCGTTCCGCGGCGAGGACGCCGTGCGCGCCATGGGGGCGATCCTCCCCGCGGTCAACAGCGGCGGCGGCAGCGAGAAACAGGTACGTGCCGCGGTGGACCAGATCGAGGAGACGCCGGATCCTGCCGTCCTCCTCCACCGCGCCGCCGAAACCTTCTCGCGCCGGAGTGGAAGCATCGGCCCCTTCCTCAAGAGCGGGCGCGGGCTCGGCGTCCTCCCCGCCGCCGATCGCCTCGCGCTCGAGATGCTCTCGCACGAGGAGTCGGAGCGTCGCGCACTGGAGGGAGAGCTGCATGTCCTGGAAGCTGCCTGGCGCGAGGCGGACGAGATCGCGGGGATCGCCGACACGATGTTCCTGCCGGACGACATCTCGGCGCGGCTCGAGCGACTGAAGAACTCGCGCGACGAATAGTGGTCGCGGGCGCCCTCCGCTCTGCTTTCGCGCCGGAACTGCAACTGCTTCACCGCGGAGGACGCGGAGGGGCAGTGGAACAACGCAGAGGACTGCCACGGATGGATGAAGGGCGAGATCCGCGACCAGACTCTGCCCTTTCCTTTTGAGTTGCGGAGCCGAGCATCCTGCACCGGCTCACGAGACCCCACCCGGCTACCCCATTCAACAGCAGTCCTCTGCGCCTCCTCTGCCCCTCCGCGTCCTCCGCGGTGAATGCCTTTAATCAGTTGCGGTGAGCCCTGTCCTCAGCTGCCCGCCCCCAGCACCCGCACGCGCACCTGCTCCACGACGCCGAATCCCATCGCGGCCCACGCCCCCTCCGCGCCCTCGCTCCCGGCCACGTTGTGCAGCCGCATCTGCTCCAGCCCACGCGCACGCGCCCACCGCTCGGCCGCCGCGAGCAGCGCGCGCAGCACGCCGGCCCGTCGCGCCTCGGGGAGCACGTAGACGGACGAGATGTACGCATATCGCGCCGGCTCCAGGAGTGGGGAGCCTAACGACTCGACGCAGCGCAGGATCCCGACGACGGACCCATCACGCTCCGCCAGAAAGATCGATTCGCCAGTCGCGCGGATCTGCGCGGCGAACAGCTCGCGCGCCCGCTTGTCCACGTCGGCGCGCAGCCGTCCGTAGATCGGATGGTCGGGATGCTCGCGGAGCAACGCGAGCCGCAGGACCACCACCGCATCGAGATCCCGCGCCATGGCCGCGCGCACGCGAATGAGCGATGCGTTCGCGCGCGTGGGCGACGCGGAATCCGGATGGACGGACATCACATCAGGCGGAGAGTCCGCCGCCGAAGAAATCCTCGTTGTTGTTCGGACGCCGGCGCCGCTTCTCCGGCTCGGCGCGGCCATACAGTCCGCCATCCGAGCGCGAGATCTTCTTGCGCGCGACGAGCGACTCGAGCACCAGCTCGCACGCGGCGACCGAGAGCGGGGCATCGCCCTTGGGCGCCAACCCGACGCGGCGCACCAGCTCCGTGAGCCCGGGAATGATCTCGAACGCCTTGGCGATCGCATCGGCGCGCTCGTCGTCCGTCACCTGCAGCGCACCACCCTCGTCGAACCAGATCACGATGTCATCTGTGTTCGCTCCGCCGGCACGTTCGTCGAACGTCGCATCGGCCGCGCGACGGATCAGCTCGCGCGCAATCGCGTGACCGCCCACCAGCTCGCCCTCGTACTCCAGCTCGATCTTGCCCGTGATCGCCGGCTGCGCTGCATACACATCCGAGATGCGCGGCACGATCTCCGACTCGCCCGTGATGATCGCGCGCCGCTCGGCGTTCGACACCACGTTCTCGAGCACCGAGATCGGCATCCGCTGCGACACGCCGGAGCGGCGATCGATGCGCTTGTCGATCCGCGCCTCGAAGGCGATGCGCTCCACCACCTCGGCGATGAAGTCGGGCACGCGCACCGGACGCCCGTCGCGCGCCGTCCACGCCTCCTGCTCGGTGATCGACATCCCGAGCTCGACCGTCTCGGGATAGTGCGTGATGATCTCGCTCCCGATTCGATCCTTGAGCGGCGTGATGATCTTGCCGCGCGCCGTGTAGTCCTCGGGGTTCGCGGTGAAGCAGAGCTGTACGTCGAGCGGAAGCCGCACGGGATAGCCCTTGATCTGGACGTCGCCCTCCTGCATGACGTTGAACATGCCGACCTGCACCTTGCCGGCGAGATCGGGAAGCTCGTTCAGCGCGAAGATGCCGCGGTTGGCGCGCGGCAGCATGCCGTAGTGGATCGTCAGCTCATCCGACAGCACGTGACCGCCGCGCGCGGCGCGGATGGGGTCCAGGTCGCCGATCATGTCGGCGATCGTCACATCCGGCGTCGCCAGCTTCTCCACGAATCGGCTGTCGCGGTCCACCCACGCGATCGGCGTCTCGTCGCCATGCTCGGCGATGAGATTCTTGGCGTAGCGCGAGATCGGCGCGAAGGCGTTGTCGTTCACCTCGCTGCCAGCGACGATGGGCATCGCTTCGTCGAGCAGCGTCACGAGCGCGCGCAGGATGCGCGACTTCGCCTGGCCGCGCAGGCCGAGCAGGATAAAGTTGTGACGCGACAGCAGCGCGTTGACGATCTGCGGCATGACGGTCTCTTCATAGCCGAGCACACCCTCGAACAGCGGGCCGCCCTCGGTGAGACGCGCCAGGAGGTTCTGGCGCATCTCATCCTTCACTGAACGCAGGGCGCGGTCGGGAGCGCCGTATGGTGAGCGCTTGAGCGCGCCAAGAGTCTCGGGAAACGTGGACAACAGTGCCTCCAGGGGCAGAGAACGGATCGATCGGGAAGAAGCACGCCGGTGTGTCGCAGTAACGCGCCACGCGGCCGGCGGGTTCACACTCGCACGTGCTACGCCAGTGCGACCTCCACCTGATTGTCATAGAACACCGGACCATCGCCCATGTCGGTGATCCGCTGGGAAGTGGTCTGGTTCACGTTGGCACCGTCGCCGGCGAGCTTGCCCCACCAGATGGACGGCGCCCAGGCGACCCCTTCGCGGATCGAGGGCTCCACGCGCGCCCTCGCCAGGAAGGCGCCACGGTCGTTGTACACCGTCACCACCGCACCGGCTGCGATTGCGCGCCGCTCGGCGTCGGCCGGATGCAGCAGCACCTCCGGCTCGCGCGCCTGGCGCCGAAGCGAGGTGATGTTGGCGAAGGTCGTGTTCAGGAAGGTGTGCGCCGGCGACGAGATCAGCGTGAGCGGAAAGCGCGCGACGAGCGCCGGATCGCGCTCCGACGACTCGTATGGCGGAGTGTAGGTGGGCAGTGGATCCAACCCCATCCCCTCCATCCGGGCCGAATACAGCTCGCACTTCCCACTCGGCGTCGAAAAGCCACCGTCTGCATACGGGAGGTAGGGCGTCGGCAGGTTGAGCCGCATCCAGCCGCGTTCGAGCAGCTCCTCGAGCGTAACGCCATGAAGCTTCGGTGCCGCCGTGTCGAGCGCCTGCCGGATCAGGGTGAGGTCGTCGTCCTGGAGCATCGGGTCCGTCATGCCCATGCGGGCGGCGATCAGGCGGAAGATCTCGCTGTTCGGCCGAGCCTCGCCGACCGGCTCGATCGACGGCCGGTTGAGCGTGACGTAGTGATGGCCGTACGCGAAGTGCAAGTCCCAGTGCTCCAGCTGCGTCGTCGCTGGCAGGATGATGTCGGCCCAGTCCGCCGTGTCGGTCTGGAAGTGCTCCAGGACTACGGTGAACAGATCCTCGCGCGCCAGCCCGCGCAGCACCTCGCTGCGTTCGGGGGCGACCGCAGCCGGGTTGCTGTTGTAGACGACGAGCGCCCGGACGGGTGGGCCTCCGACGTCGCCATCGGGTGACGTGAGCGCCTCGCCGAGGCGGATCATGTTGATCGTGCGAGTCGCGGGGCCGAGGTCAGGTCGCTCGAGCGCCGCCCTGTTGAATTGGAAGTTCGCCGACGTGGAGAGCTGCACTCCGCCGCCAGGGCGACGCCAGTGACCCGTCACAGCCGGGAGGCAGGCGATCGTCCGCACCGCCATCCCGCCACCCGCATGCCGCTGCAGCCCGTAGTTGATGCGCACGAACGCCGCCCGCGCGCGGCCGAACCGTTCGGCGAGCGAAACGATCGTCGCCTCCGGGAGCCCCGTCGTCGTCGCAGTGCGCGCTGGTGTCCATTCGGCGGCACGCTCTCGGAGCGCCTCGTGCCCGAGCGTGTGGCGCTCGAGGTAGTCGCGATCCTCGAGTCCCTGCGCGAAGAGCACGTGCATCATCCCGAGCGCGAGTGCGGCGTCGGTGCCGGGCCGGATCGGGATCCACTCGTCGCACTGCTTGGCGGTGCGCGTCTCGATGGGGTCGATGCAGATGACGGTCGCGCCCTTCGCGCGGGCCTGGAGCACGAACGGCCAGAGGTGCGGGTTCGCGGTGAGCGTGTTGGTGCCCCACAGGATCACGAGATCGCTCTCGGGCACCCCCTCGCTGTCGGCCCCGACGCTCGCCCCCACGGTCATCCGCATCCCGATCGTGCCCGCCATCGAGCAGATGGTGCGATCCAGCCGGGAGGCCCCGAGCAGGTGGAAGAAGCGATGGTCCATGGACGAGCCCTGGACGAGCCCCATCGTGCCGGCGTACGAGTAGGGAAGGATCGCCTCCGGTCCGTCGGCCGACCCGGCGATCTCGCCCAGGCGGGAAGCGATCTCATCGAGTGCGGCGTCCCAGGTGATCGGCTCGAACTGCCCACTCCCCTTTGGGCCCACACGACGAAGCGGCGTGCGCAGACGGTCGTCGTGGTAGGTGCGCTCCACGTACCGGTTGACCTTCGCGCAGAGGAAGCCCTGCGTCACCGGGTGATCGGGATCGCCGGCAACCCGAGTGGCGCGTCCATTCTCTACGGTCACGAGCATCGCGCACGTGTCCGGACAGTCGTGCGGACAGGCGCCACGCACCACGGCATCGCGTGGTAATGCGCCGATGAGGGCTTTCGATGGCTCGGTCATGGAATTCGTTCGGAAAATGTGCCGAAGGGTCGGGACGGCGAGACCGATCACGCGAGGGCGATCCGCGCCAGATCGACGACGAATGCCGCAATCCGTTGCAGCTACGCGACTTAGGCCTGACGAGCGTGTCTCGGAGATTCTACCGGACTGATGAGTCGATGTGGCGTTCAGATCGCTTCGCGCGTCCGAACGCGAAGCTGTTGGCCCGCTTTCACTTGAACAATGCGAATCTACTCTTGACACCGCCACGCAGAAATCTAACTTTCCCGCCGCTGAAGCCCGTCACCGCATTGCGTGCGCGGACCAAACGCGTCCTTCCCTTAAGACCTAATCAGGAGATCCACATGAAGCGCCTGGCCCTTGTCGCCGTCGTGCTCGTCGCCGCTTGCAGCACCGCTGAAAAGCCCAAGGCCGATACGGCCGCCCCCGCGATGGCTCCGGCCCCCGCGATGGCTCCCGCCGCATCTGCCGACACCGGCATGAAGAAGGACTCCGCCATGGCCGCCATGAAGATGGACACCGCCATGAAGAAGACGGACACGGCCATGAAGAAGATGGACGAGGCCAAGGGCGCCATGAAGGACGCCACGAAGAAGCCGTAATCTTCGTTCCACCGTATTGGAGAGCGGGGCGGTGCCCACACGGGTGCACCGCCCCGCTCTCGTTTCACCGCGCTTGATGGTCAGCCAGTAGCGAACGGCAGCGCTGCGACGTCCACGCGCTGCTCACGCGCTGCGGAGGGATCGTCTCCTGCGCCCGCCGGCACCCAGCGCGCCGTCAGCGCCGCGCCCGCCAGCACCTCGCGGCGAATCATCGCGAGCCCTATCCCTCCGAGCCGTGGGCTGCGCACGCTGCTGCGCATGTCGCCCACCTGCGCTCCGCTCTCGTCGTGCAGCGTCGCGCCCAGCGGCGGAGCCTCGCTCCCGGCGGCGCGCACGCCGCGGAGATGCTTGTTCACGTGCCCGCGGAAGTGCAGTCGCGCCACTGTCTCCTGGCCCACGTAGCAGCCCTTCGTGTACGAGATGGCGTGGAGCTCGTCGAAGTTCGCTTCCTGGGGAATCGTCGTGTCGTCCATGTCGATCCCCCACTCGGGGCGGCCCGCCTCCACGCGCGCGATCTCCCACGCCTCGAGTCCGGCGGGCGCGGCGCCGGCCGACACGGCCTGCGACCAGAAGTCGTCGAAGCTCGCCGCGGGGAGCATCAGCTCGAACCCCTCGATCGCCAGCTCGGGAGACCGGACGACGATGACCGTGGCGCCGCCCACCTCGACCGAGATGTGCGCGTACGGCGGCAGCGCGGTGAGCGCCGGCGCCTCCACTCCCGTCAGCTCGCTCACCACGTGACGTGCATTTGCGCCGAACACCCCGATGTCGCGCAGCGCCGCGCTCTCGTCCACGTGCGGGGCGAGGCGTGGGTTGACGTACTTCTTCACCATCGCCGCCCACCCGGCTGCGGCACGCGGTGGAGCATCCACGAGAAGCTGCCCTGCGCCCGCGAAGACACGAACGTCGGCCACGATCTTCCCCTTCGCCGTCAGTGCGGCAGCGTAGCAGCCCTGTCCGGGCACGAGAGCGCTCACATCGTTCGTCACGAGTCCGCTCACCATCTCGGCCGCTCGCGGACCGGTAACGCGGATGCGGCCGCGATGACTCCGGTCGAACACGGCGGCGCGCGTGTACACCGCCTCGTACTCGGCGGCCACGCTGCCGTAGGCGAGCACGACGCTCCGGCCGCTCACCTCGCCGAGTGTGGATGTCACCGGGCTGGTGCTCATGATTGCTGCTGCCTGGCGGTGTCCAGGCCGAGGAGCGACGTCAGCGCCGAGAGCTCGATCGCTTCCAACGACGCGATCGCGCCGTCAGCATCGAGCGCGACGTGCGGCTCCGCGCCCACGGTGATCACGCGGACCCCGGCCAAGCGCGCGGCCCGCACGCTCGCTGTGGCGTCCACGAGCGCGACGGAACGCGATCGCTGCACCGGCGCCCGCCGGCCGAGCAGCGCGAGCGCACGCTCGTACTGGGCGGCTGCCGGCGAATGGTCGAGCACGTCCTCCGCGCAGACGATCGTCGTGACCGCATCACCGAAGTCGGAGAGCCGCAGCATCACGTCGGTCTCCGCGCGGGTGGCGCGAGTGACGATCGCCAGGCGTGTGCCGGCCTGCGCACGCTCCACGAACGCGAGGGCGCCGGGCTGCAGCGTGAAACCCTGCGCCAGCCGCTCCAGGAAACGGCGCTCGGCGCGGTCGGCGACGAGGTCCGCCAGCACCGGGTCCTCGACGAACAGGCGGTTGGCCGCCGCGCTCGTGCCGAGGCCGGCGAGCTGCTCGTCGACGCGCGTCAGCTCGTCCGTGCAGCGCTCGTCCTGAAGCGCGCAGTGCAGCGCGTCCCGGCGCATGGACGCCGTGTCGACGAGCACACCTTCCCACTCGAGCAGGACCACGTCTGGCATGCTCGGAAGTAAATCGGGTGGTGCAGGCGGCGCTACGTCCCGGGATGTGCCTCACCGTACGAGGCGTCGAGCAGGTCCACCGGGTGAATCGCGCGTGCCGGGATGCCCGCCTGCAGCAACCCCGCGCCGATCTGCATGAGGCAGCCAGGATTTCCGGTGGCCACGAATGCCGCGCGTGAGGCAGCGATGTTCGCCAGCTTCGGCTCCAGCACGCGGTCGCTCGTCCCGGGCTCCACCAGATTGTAGATCCCCGCGCTTCCGCAGCAGTGCTCGCTTCCCTCGAGCGGAACGAGCTCCAGCGACGGGATGACGCCGAGCACGCGGAGCGGTGGCGCCGCGATGCGCTGCGCGTGCAGCAGATGACAAGGCGCGTCGTACGTGACACGCTGCGCCACCGCGCCGCCGGGCAGCGGCCCCGACTCGGCAAGGAGCTCACTGACGTCGCGCACGGTGGCCGCGACCGCGGCAGCGCGGGTACGCCACGCCGGATCGTCGTCGAGCAGCTGCGCGTATTCCTTCATCATCGCGCCGCAGCCCGCGGCATTCACCGCGATGTGATCCGCCCCGGAGCGCTCGAACGCCTCGATGTTTGCCCGCGCCAGCCGCCGCGCCGTGGCCGCATCGCCCGCGTGCGCGTGCAGGGCGCCGCAGCAGCGCTGACCCTCTGTCTCGACGATCCGGTAGCCATTGACCGTCAGCGTGCGCTCGGTGGCGCGATTCGTTTCGGCGAACAGCCCTTCCATCACGCAGCCGGTGAGGAGCGTCGCGCTGCCGCGTTCACCATCGCCCGCAGCGGTGTACTCGCGCCTGGCGAGCGTGGCGCGCGTGGACTCGAGCATCGCCATTGCGAAGCCGAGCCGGCCCGGCAGGCGCGACAACAGCGCCGAGAGGCGAAGCGCTCGCGCGACGCGTCCGCCGAGCATCGCGAGCCGCAGCAGGGGACGTCGCGCGAAAGCGAAGAGGATGGCGCGCGCCACTGGCGGCATCGGCGCCACCGCGGTGAGGGTCGCCCGCGTTGCCTCGAGCAGGTGACCGTACGGCACTCCCGACGGGCAGGCCGTCTCGCACGCGCGGCACCCGAGGCAGCGGTCGATGTGCGTGCGCACGTCCGGGTCGGTGAGCGGGAGCGTGCCTTCCGTGATCGCGCGCATGAGCACGAGCCGACCGCGTGGGCTGTCGTTCTCGTCCTCGAGCGTGAGATACGTGGGACAGGCCTGAAGACAGAAGCCGCAGTGCACGCACGCGTCGAGGCCGGCACTCGCGTTGGCGAGCGGCGTGCCGGGGATGGCGCAGTGCGGAATGCTCGGCGCGGCGTGCGGGGTCACGTGATCAGGATGCCAGGGTTGAGAATGTCGTCCGGGTCGAACGCGGCACGCACGCGGGCGCTGAGCGCGCGTCGTGCCGCGTCGTGCGGCGGTGTGGGCCAGTCGCGGCCAACGCCGCGCTCCACGATCCACGTCGTGCGTGGTGGCGCGTCGATCGTACCGCGGATCATACCCGCGAAGCGCGCTGGTGCTTCACCCGCCGCGCCGTTCGACGCATTCGTCGTCGCCTCGTCCAGCGGAACGACGCAGCGTACGACGCCGCGGCCGAGCGTCGCGTGGGCGAACCCGCCAGCCCGCTCCGCCTCCGACGCGACCGCGCGCCAGAGCGGTACGACCTCGGAGGGCAGACAGCTCGCGCGCGCGACGAACCCGTCTGCCGGCTCGCTCGCACGCAGCCCGCTCCACACCCTCATGTCCACGTCCGTGCACCGGCCGAGCGTGGCCGCAGAGCGCACTCCTGCGTCGACGAGCGCGGCGTTGCCGCCGAAGCGAAGCACCAATGCCTGCGTGGCGCCCATGCCGAGCCGCGTTGCCAACCGCGGCGAGACGAGCTCGGCGGCCATCGGTGCAACCTCGCTCGCGCGCACCCAGCGCCACGCCGCCTCCAGTTCGCCGTCCGTGCTGATCGCCGCGACGAGCGTCAGCTCCCGCTGCGGCACCGCACGCAGTCGGACGGTCACCTCGGTGATGATGCCGAGCGTCCCCCACGCGCCGGTGACGAGCCGGACGAGGTCGAAGCCGGCGACGTTCTTCACGACGCGACCGCCAGCCTGGACGACGTCGCCAGCGCCCGTGACGACCGTGCAGCCGAGCACGTGATCGCGCGGCGTGCCGAAGGCGGACGCCAGGGGGCCGGCAGATGCCGTGGCGATCGTGGCGCCGATCGTCCCATCGTTCGTGCCGTGCGGATCGAGCGCGAGCCACTGTCCTTCCGCGCGCGTCACGCGATCGATCTCGGCGAGCGACGTTCCCGCCCGCACGGTGAGCACGAGATCGCCCGGCTCGTACGCCACCACGCCGCCATCGTCGCGCAATCCGAGCGCGCGCTCGGCGGTGCAGGGGGCTCCAGCATGCAGCCACTGGCCCGCCCCGATGATACGCAGCGCCGTGCGCGTCTCGCGCGCCTCTCGCACGCGTGCGGCGACACTCTCCGAGCGAGTGTCGCTCACCGACTCTCCCGCGCGGCGCGCGACGATGCGGCGCCATGCCACTCGCGGCAGCTGTGCACCGGAACGACCTTGCCCGGGTTGGCCCGATGCATCGGGTCGAAAACGTCTCGCAGTGCGCACATCGCGCCGAGCGTCGCTGGCGTGAACAGAGCGTCCATGTACGCGAGCTTGTCGAGGCCGACGCCGTGCTCGCCCGTGATCGTCCCTCCGGCGGCGATGCATGCCGCCATGATCTCCGACATCGCCGCGTGCACGCGCGCCGACTCGCCGGCGTCGCTCGCGTTGTAGCCGATGTTGGGGTGGATGTTGCCGTCGCCCGCGTGGAACACGTTGCAGACGCGCACACCGTGCCGCTCCCCGATTTGCTGGATCTGCGCGAGCACCTCGGGGAGCCGAGTGCGCGGCACGACGGCGTCCTGTACCACGAGGTGCGACGAGATGCGACCCATCGCGCCGAATGCCTTCTTGCGCCCCTGCCAGAGTCGCGCGCGGTCGGCTGGATCGGTGGCGACGCGCACCTCGCGCGCTCCCTCCGCGCGGCACGCGGCCACCACCTGTGCGACGTCGTCGTCGATCCCCGCCGTCGCGCCATCGAGCTCGATCAGGAGGATCGCGGCCGCGTCCATGGGATAGCCCGCCGCGTAGATCGACGCTTCGACCGCCTGAATGGATGGAGCGTCCATCATCTCGAGCGCTGCGGCGACGATCCCTGATGCAATGATCGCCGAGACGGCATGCGCCGCCGCGTTTACGGACGTGAAGTCGGCGAGCAGCGTGCGCACCGCGCTCGGATTGCGGGCGAGGTGCACGGTCACGTCGAGCACCACGCCGAAGCACCCCTCCGAGCCGATGAAGGCGCCGAGCAGATCGTAGCCTTCATCCTCGCCGGCCCCGTTGCCGAGCGCGACGATCTCGCCGCTGGGCAGGAGCACCGTGAGCGCGAGGATGTGGTTGAGTGTGACCCCGTACTTGAGGCAGTGCGGCCCGCCGGCGTTCTCGGCCACGTTGCCACCGATCGTGCACGCCGTCTGGCTCGATGGATCGGGAGCGTAGTGGAGGCCGAAGGGTGCGGCCGCGCGCGTCAGGCTCGCGTTGACGACGCCTGGCTCCACGACGGCGCGCTGGTTGTCGCCATCGATCGAGATGATGCGCCGCAGGCGATGAAGTCCGAGCAGCACGGTGCCGTCAGCGAGCGAGCCACCCGACAGCCCGGTGCCGGCGCCGCGCGCGACGAATGGGGTGCCGGAGTCCGCGAGCGCCCGAACGACATCGATCGTCTCCTCGCGCGTGCCGGGAAAGACCGCGAGGGCGGGGCGGAGCTGGTAGCCCGGCAGCCCGTCCGACTCGTAGCTGCGCAGCTCGCCCGCGCGCGCGAGCACGCGCGCCTCGCCGACGATCGTTGCGAGGCGCGCCGCCAGCTCGCTCGAGACGCTCGAAGGCGCGGGCGCGCTCACGAGCCGCTCGGTCGCTCGCCGTCGTGCGAGGCACCAGCCACGGGCGCGGCCGGTGGGCAGACGACGGTCAGCGCATCGCGCACGAGCGTGTACTCGAATGGCGGCGAGAGCGTCACCAGCTCGCCGTCCACAGCGACGGTGAGACGCCGCCGCGTCGTGATCGTGCACCGGTCCACGAGAAAGCTGTCCAGCTCGGGCGTACGCGCCGTCGCCTTCACGCCGCGCGCCACCGCGCTCATGCCGATGGCAAACAACCGCGCGCGCGAGCGGCCCCGGACCACGAGCACGTGCAACCCGCGCTTCCCACCGGGAACGCGGCTGCCGAGCGTCGGCAACTGCAGCTCCCGCTCCCCGACGCCGATGAAGACGACAGGCGTACGGTACAGCCGCTTCGTGCCGTCCACTTCGAGCTCCACGCCGAGGAGGCGGAGCTGGAAGAGGACGCGCAGCGCGGCGACCGCGGAGGCGACGCGATAGCCGAAGTGCTTCTCGAAGTACTCGCGGGCGCGCACGAAGTGCACGTACGCGCCGACGCTGCTCGTGTTGAGAAAGATCCTGCCGCCGACTGTGCCGACGTCGACGCCGCGCGTGTCTGGTGCGACCGCCTGCTCCAGCGCCGCCGCCGCATCAGTCGCGATGCCGAGGTCTCGCGCGAAGTGGTTGAGCGTGCCGCCGGGGAGGATGGACAGCTCGGCCGGATGCTTCATGAGCACCGCGGCCGCCGTTGCGATCGTTCCGTCGCCGCCAGCGACGAGGATGCGCGGCGAGCCCGCTGCGACCAGCGCCGTGACCTCGGCCTCGATCTCCTCGGGCTTCACTGCGTGCACCTCGAAGGCCGGATTCGCCTCGAGCGCCTTTCGTGCCGCGTCGGCGCTGCCCGACGCGACGTTCACGAGCGCCGGGATCGGTCCACGGCCCTCCGTCATGGCACGCTTCGCGTCGTCTTGCCGCGCACTCCGGCGAGCCACTCGCGAATCGAGCGCTTCCGCTCCGCACTCTTGGGCACCTCCGCCGTCGCCTTGCGATCGAGCTTGCCCCATCCGACGAGCCGTCCGCTCAACGCGGCGGCGAACGAGCGCACCACCACCCAGTACATCACCTGCCGATAGGCGAAGCGCTGGAGAAAGATCAGCCAGGTGAGCCGCTTGTCCTCGTCGGGCTCCATCACGAAGGCGAGCACCGCTGCGAACCAGTCGACGAGGAGGAAGATCGCGTAGTAGGTGAGAACCTTCTCCAGGTCCACGAGCGCATAGGTGAGTCGCCCGTCGATCTTGTGGCTTGCCGCGTTGATCCACACCGAGACGATGCTGAGCACGAACATCAGGTCAGCGATCGGCGAGATCGCCGGCAGGACGAGCTGGAAGAGAAAGACGTTGGGCAGCGCGACCCAGCCAAGCGAGCCGTACTTGCGGCGGAAGAACGCATCGCGATGCTTCCACGCGCATTGGAGGGTGCCGAACGACCAGCGGAAGCGCTGCTTGGCCAGCCCCCGCAGCGTATCCGGCGCCTCGGTGTACGCGATCGCGCTGTCGGCGTAGGCAACGGAGTACCCCGCCCGCCGCATCGCGAGCGTGAGGTCCTGGTCCTCGGCGAGTGTGTCCTCCTTGAAGCCGCCGACTTCGAGCACCACCGATCGGCGCCACGCGCCCACCGCACCCGGCACCACCGTGATGCAGTCGAGCAGGGAGAA
>JAYUTY010000146.1:0-1994 GCA_043754875.1 Gemmatimonadota bacterium | reverse complement strand
TTATGCGACGCTGGCATACGAGCCGTCCGCGAGCCGCTGATCGATCGTGGCGGTGGTCGGAAGGATCCCGCGCGCGTGGTCGCGACACCACCTGCGATCAAGATCACGAGCGCGACCGACATTCCGAGTCTGCTGTCGAACATCAACGTCACGATCGGTAGCGAGCAACGCCAGCGTCGCACCGATCAGCAGCCCGGTCCGCATCTCGCCAACAAGCAGGCGACCGAGGGCCAAGCGGCCGGTCGATAGGCCGCGCAGCGACTGCTTCTCGACGACGTACAGCGTGTCGATCAGGTCGAAGTATCGTCCGGCATGCGCAGCGATCGCGGCCGCCACGAGATTGTCGCGGCGCACCGCCGGAATGCGCGAGACCCGTGCTGAGCTGCGCTCTCCGCCGGCATCGCTCAGCGCTCGACCGGAGGCGGGCGAGACCTGCGCGCGAAGGCGGTCGCGACGAGCGGTACCACCGCGGCGATGCCGCCACCGATCGCGAGCATCCAGTCGTCGAGGTGGAGCGGTCGCAAGTGCAACAGCTGCGCGAGCGCTGGCGTCTGGACGAAGAACACGGCCGCTACAAGCGAGACCAGGACGACCGCTTGCGCCGCGCGCGTTCGCAGCCCGCTCAGCACGATGGTCACGGTGGAGCTCGCCACCGTGAGGGTGACCATCGCCATCGCGCGGGCATGCTCGGCATCACCTGCCGCCAAGATGCGAGCGTAGGTGACCACCACCACGATCGCGATCAACGCACCAACCACCACGATCAGGGCCGACTCGTCGCGCGAGAACAGGCTCGCGTCACGGCTCGGCGCGCGCGGGATCGTGCCATGCGTGTCGCTGGCGCGCTGGAACGCGAGCAGGGCGGTCGGATGAATGATCGCCTCGATCCATACGATGTGGATCGGCAGGTACAGGATGGGATAGCCGGCGAGCGGGATGAAGGTCGCGGTGAGCACCAGCGGGATGTGGATCATCAGCAAATATTGGAAGCTCAGCCGGAGGTTATCGAACAACGCTCGCCCCTCCGCGATCGCCGCTACGATGCTGCGAAAGTCATCGTCGAGCAGCACGATCGACGACACCTCCCGTGCACTGCGCGCCCCTCTCTGCCCCATCGCGATGCCGATGTCGGCGGCCTGCAGCGCGGGGACATCGTTAACGCCGTCGCCGGTGACCGCCACAATCTCGCCGGCGCGTTGCAGGGCGCGGACGATCGCCAGCTTCTGCGCGGGAAGTGCACGGGCGACGACATCCGCGCCGGCGACCGCGGCGTACACGTCCGCAGCTGTCGACAGCTGCTCGCCGGTCACGATCACGGGTGCACTCGCGAGCCCCATCTCGAGCGCGACGGCCAGCGCGGTCGTCGGGTGATCGCCGGTGACCATGAGCACCCGGACGCCAGCTGCGCGGCACCACGCCACGGAGTCGGCGACTCCAGGTCGTACCGGGTCCGAGATCGCGATCAAGCCCGCCATCTGGTACTCGTGATCCGGCTCGCCACCGGGATACTCGTCCGCGACCGACCGCGATGCGCAGGCGATCACCTTGTGCCCCGCCTCCGCGAGGTCGGTGACCCGAACCGTCCAGGCTAGGCGCTGTCCATCGTCGCACATCGCGAGGACGGTCTCGGGTGCTCCCTTGGTGAACGCGACGACTCCATCCGCGCCGCGGATCACGGCGGTCTCCCGTCGGCGGTCTTCGGTGAACGGAAACGTTGCCAGTACCTCCCCGCGTGACCCGCCCTCGACCGCCGCGAGGATCGCTTGGTCGAGCGGATCTCCGGTCTCCATCCGCGACGCGGCGGCGGCCACGATCAAGACGCCGGGCTCGTCGACCCCGGGAGCCGGGACGACCCGCGCGACCCGCAGCTGGCCCTCGGTGATCGTTCCGGTCTTGTCGGAGCAGATCCACGACACGCGGCCGATGTTCTCGACGGCGACGGCGCGACGGACCAGTGCCTTGCGTCGGGCGAGGCGATACACGCCGACGCCGAG
>JAYUTY010000145.1:0-1998 GCA_043754875.1 Gemmatimonadota bacterium | reverse complement strand
TACCGCGCACTCGGCGCGATCGGCGAGCGGTGGCTTTACGACGCCAGCTTCGTCAAGCTGCGGGAAGCGCGGGCGAGCTTCACGCTGCCGTTGCGGGTGCTGGGCATTCTTCAGGCGCAGAGCATCCGCGCCTCGATCATCGGCCGGAACCTGGCGCTCTGGACGGACGCGCCGAACATCGACCCCGAGACGGTACTCAGCACCTCGTCGTTCCGCGGCGCCGAGCTCGGCCAGCTTCCCACCGCACGCAGCGTCGGTTTTCAGATCACGCTCACCCCGTAACTTTCGCCCCTGCCCTTTCTGTGTGCACCAGTTGTGACATGATTGGTGCAGTACAAAGCCAACAGTTTTGCTGGATCACCGCGACACTTTCAATTGAGGTCGGTGGTCCAGTTTGCTATATGGAGACGTAAGTCTTTACGATCATTGCAGTTGAGTAGAGTGCCCATCCGTTGCTGTGCGGAATGGAAGATGCCTCGCAGCGTTCCTGAGATCCCGCCCCCAGCTGCCTCAAATGACTACAGACGTCCGCCCCACCGCATATCTCGCCCTCCGAGACGAGCTCGTCGCGACCCCGCGCACGTGGCTGGTGACGGGTGCCGCCGGCTTCATCGGCTCCAATCTCGTCGAGGAGCTGCTCGGGCTGGGCCAGCACGTCGTCGGCCTCGACAACTTCGCGACGGGATATCAATCGAATCTGGACGCGGCAGTGGCGGCGAACGCCGAGACGTCGGGAAGCTTCCGGTTCGTCGAGGGAGACATTCGCGACCTTGCCGCCTGTCACGAGGCATGCGCCGGCGTGGATCTGGTGCTGCATCAGGCCGCGCTCGCGTCGGTGCCCCGCTCGATTGCTGATCCGCTCTCGAGCTCGCAGGTGAACGTCGACGGCTTCCTGAACGTGCTGCTCGCCGCACGCGATGCCGGGGTGAAGCGGGTGGTCTACGCCTCCTCGAGCTCCGTTTATGGCGACGCGACGACGATTCCGCAGGAAGAGGACAAGACCGGGAACGTGCTCTCGCCGTACGCCGCCACGAAGGCGACCAACGAGATGTACGCCAAGGTGTTCGAGCGCACGTACGGCCTGCAGACCGTCGGACTGCGCTACTTCAACGTGTTCGGCCGTCGTCAGGATCCGAACGGAGCGTATGCCGCGGTGATCCCGCGCTGGATCGCGAACCTGTTGAGCGACACGCCGTGTCAGATTTTTGGCGACGGCGAGACGAGCCGCGACTTCTGCTACGTCGCGAACGCGGTGCAGGCCAACCTGCTCGCCGCGACGACGCAGAATTCGGCGGCTACGGGTGAGGCCTACAACGTCGCGTGCGGCGAAGAGACCTCGCTCAATCAGCTGTTCCGGATGATCCGTGACGGGCTGGCGACCTACCAGCCGTCGGTGTCAGAGATGGAGCCGTCGTACGAACCGGCACGTGCGGGCGACATTCGCCGGTCGTTGGCCAACATCGCCAAGGCGACGCGTCTGCTTGGTTACGTTCCGAGCCATCGTGCGTCCGCCGGATTAGAGCACGCCCTCGAGTGGTATGCCACTCGATCCGGCGCCACTGCACACCAATGAGTCATGCACGCTCTCGAGCACGCTCACGATCGTTCCTTGTTTCCAGACCTGACTCCCTACAGCACTCCCATGGTTGAGCTTCGAAAGCGGCCCGTACTCGTACTGATTGCCAGCCGCGGCGAGTGGGTGGGGCGTTCCGTCGAGAGCGTGCTCGAATTGAATGGCTACTCCGTGCTGCGCGTCGAGGGTGGCCGGCGCGCCCTGGACCTCGCTCGGCGCACCACCCCGGACGCTCTGATTCTCGATGACTCGCTGTCGGAGATGAGTGGGGTAGATGTCTGTCGAGCGCTTCGCGACGATCCGCTGTTCGATCAATCGACACCGATCTTCATCATGTCGCAGGCGCCGGTGTCCAACCGCACGCGTCTCGACGCATTCGAAGCTGGCGCGTGGGACTTCTGCACCCAGCCGCTCGACGTCGAGAC
>JAYUTY010000144.1:0-17143 GCA_043754875.1 Gemmatimonadota bacterium | reverse complement strand
CACGCGCAGCGTCGACGTCGAGCTCGTCCGGCATGCCCTGGGTCATACCATCAGCGACCGCGATCTTCTCGCGGTGTCCGACGCGCTACGGCGGATTGAAGCCTCACTCACGACCACACTCGCATGACCGAACAGATCAGCGTCTCCGAGGGAGCCGCGCTCCTCGCCCGCGTTCGCTCCATCGTCGCGACGAGGGTGGTCGGACAGGACGACACGGTGACGGACGTCCTCGTCGGCTACCTCGCGCGCGGCCACGTGCTCATCGAAGGGGTCCCCGGGACGGCGAAGACGCTGCTCGCGAGGTCGCTCGCCTCCGCGCTGGGGCTCGGCTTTGCGCGGATCCAGTTCACGGCGGATCTGATGCCCTCCGACGTGACGGGGGTCAACGTACTGCGTGATCCGGCGCGCGGATTCGAGTTCCAGGCCGGCCCGATCTTCACCGACCTCCTGCTCGGCGACGAGATCAATCGCGCGCCGGCCAAGACGCAGGCGGCGCTGCTGGAGGGCATGGCCGAGCGGCAGGTGACAGTCGACGGCGTGTCGCGCCGTCTCGGTGACGCGTTCACAGTGCTGGCGACGCAGAATCCGGTAGAGCACGAGGGCACTTATCCGCTGCCGGAGGCGCAGCTCGACCGCTTCCTGATCAAGACCTTGATGCCGTATCCCAGCCGCGAGGCCGAGCTGGAGCTTCTCACGCGCTACGACGCCGGCTTCGATGCCGAGCGGCTGAGCGACGTGAAGGATGCCGGCGCGCTCAGCGGCGCGGACGCGGTTGCGCTGCGCGGCCTCGTGGATGGCGTACGCGTGGCGCCCGACGTGCGCGCGTACATCGCGGACATCACGCGCATGACGCGCGAGGAGCGCATGCTGGTCCTCGGCGCATCGCCGCGCGCCACGGTTGCACTCTTTCGTGCCGCGCGTGCCGTGGCCGTCCTCGAGGGACGCGATTTCGTGACGCCGGACGACGTGAAGGGGATCGCCCCCGCGGTGCTCCGCCACCGCATCGCGCTCGCGCCGGAGCTCGAGGTAGAAGGGCGGTTGCCCGACGAGGTACTTGCCGCGCTGCTCGACCGCGTGCGAGTGCCGGAGTGAGGAGAGCTGCGCGCCCATGGTAGCAGGCGTCGCACGCTGGCGGTGGCACGATCGGCTCGCGCTCACGCCAACCGGACGCCTCGCGCGGGCCGCTGCGCTGCTCGCGCTCGCGTGGCTCGCGAGTGGAACGCGTGCCGGTTTCGTGGTGGCGATGGGACTGACGATCGTGCTTGCGCTCATCACGGCGTTCGACGCGATCATGCTGCCGTCCGCGCCCGACTTTGCCGTGTCACGGGAATGTCCCGCGACGATCGGTGTTGCCGACGAGGCGCAGGGCATCTGTGAGATTGCCTCGCGCTGGGGACGCACACTCGATGTCTCCCTCGTGCACGCGATTCCGGAGGCGGCGCTCAGCGACGCGACGGTGTTCTCCACCGTGCGGCTCGCGCCGCACGCAATGGTGACGCTCCCGTGGAGCGCGACCGGCGTGGCACGTGGCGGCGCACCGCTGGGCGCTCTCGCGCTCCGCGTGGAGACGCCGCTCGGCCTCGTATCCCGCACCTTCAGATATGAGATGCCCGATCGGGTGATCGTCGCGCCATCGCTCAGCGGCGTGCAGCGATTCCGATGGCTGGCCGTCCACCAGCGGCTCGCGAGTGCAGGCATCCGCGACGCGCGGCGGCTGGGCGAGGGGAGGAGCTTCGCTCGGCTGCGCGACTACGTGCCGGGCGACGATCCGCGTCACATCGACTGGAAGGCGACCGCGCGCCGCGGCCACCCGATCACGCGCGAGTTCACGGTGGAGCAGTCGCAGACCGTCTTCGTGCTGATCGACGCCGGCCGGTCAATGACGCAGCTGGTGGGTGACTTTCCGCGGTTCGAGTACGCGCTCTCCAGCGCTCTCGTCCTCGCCGACGTTGCCGTTTCGGCGGGCGACCGCGTTGGCGCGATGGTGTTCGACGACGCGCTGCGTGCGCTCGTGCCAGCGCAGCGCGGGCTGGCCGCCATCCAGGCGATTCGCACCGCACTGGTGCCGCTGCAGCCGACGATGGTGGAGCCCGACTACGGCTCGGCTTTTCGCGTGCTCGCGCAACGGCAGCGGAAGCGCGCGCTCGTCGTGCTGATCACCGACGTGCTCGACGCACGTGCCGCGCGATCCCTCCTCGCCCACTTCACGCGCGGTGCTTCGCAGCACCTGGCAATCGTCGTCGCGCTGCGCAATGAGGCGCTGGTCGCGGCCGCGGCGGCCGAAGCTCCGTCTGCCAGGGCCGTCTATTCCACAGCGGCGGCGGAGGAGATCCTCATCGAGCGCGCGACTGCCATGCGCCGCATGCGGGACGCCGGGGTCATCGTGCTGGACGTCGCGCCTACTGCCATGGCTGCCGCGGTGGTAGGGCAGTACCTGGAGCTCAAGGCGCGCGGCGCGCTGTGATCACTCCGAAGCCTAGCGGTATACCAGGCTCACGCTGCTCCGGCGTGGCGGAGGGGAGCGCTGCACTCGGCGCTCTGCCGGCACGGAGATAGAAGACGAGGAAGAGCAGCGTCAGCCCGCTCACCGCGAGCTTTCCCTCGAGCGGCCACCACTCGATGGGCGAGACGAACCCTTCGAGCGTTCCGGCAATGACGAGGAGGAAGGTGGAGGCGCCGATCAACCGGACGGCGCGACGACCATTCTCGATGAGCGCTCGCTGCCGGGTGCGGACGCCCGGAAGCAGGATGGCCGCCGCGATCAGAAAGCCGCCACCGCCCGCCACGCAGATCGCGAAGAGCTCGAGCACGCCGTGCGGCGCCACGAAGGCGAGGAGCAGGCGGAAGATTCCCTTGCTCGCGTACAGGCCGGCGACGCTGCCGATCGAGATGCCGTTCAGCACGAGCATCAGCACCGAAAGGAGACCCGCGGTCACTCCGCCGGCGAAGACGACGAAGGTCACCTGCACGTTGTTGGTGACGATGCTGCTCGCCATCACTGGTCGGAGGATCTGCGGATCGTCGATGTAGCCCTCCCCCTCGCGGGCGCGCCGGACACCGTCTTCGGCGCGTCTGGTCATGGGAGGCGAGACGAGCTGTCTGGCAACCGTCGTGTCGCGCTGGACCGCGACGCTGGCGATGACCGCTGGACCGAACAACAGCAGCGCCGCAAGGGCGATCGGGGCCCAGGAGCGCCGGACCTCGCGCGGGAGATCGGTGAACAGCATCCGGATCGCCCCGCGGACAGCGAGCGCGCGATCACGGTAGAGAAGGTTGTGCGCGCCAGCAACGAGGCGGCCCAGATAGAACAGTTCGTCCACGGAGCGGCCGCCTGAGGCGGTACGTAGTCGAGCGAGATCGGCCGCGAGTGCGCGGTAGTCGCTGACGAAGTCGCGAACGCCCTTCTCGCCCAGCGAGCGCAACCCCCTCTTCTGCGCAGCAGCCAGTCGGGAGGCGAAGGATGCCCACTGCGGCTGGCCCACGGCGATGAGTGCCTGCCGCTCTCGGCCGGCACCGATCTCGCCGCGCGACGCGACGCCGCGCACGCGCGCCTCGCGTTCCCGCTCGTGGAGCTCGAGCAGACGAGGCGCCGGAGGCCGGCCGTCCTCCGGCAGCGCGCCCGCAAAGCGAACTGCCAGCCGCCCGACGAGGCGATCGCGACGCGATGCGTCGAGCGTCGCCCACCGCTCCACGAGACGTGAGAGCAGGACGAACTCGTCCTCGCTGAGCGCCGTCTGGAGCGCCGTCGAGTCGGCGGGCGCACGCGAGCGTTGCACCGCGCGAGGAGCGCGCGCGTCCTCGCGCACGACGATCGTGCCCGCCACGAGGTCGCCAAGTCGGCGGCCACGTCGCGTGAGCAGCAGGCTCGTGATGCCCACCAGATAGAAGAACACGGGCTGCATGTCGATCACGCGCACGAGGTTGCGCACCGCCGAGACGCCCAGCGTCACGGAGTAGCCGCCGTCGGCGACGACGCGCAGGCGGTGGATGCGCTTGCCCGGCGTCTGTCCGTCCATCAGCCCCTCGAAGAGCACGTAGTAGCCCCACAGCACGGCGAACTGCGCCAGCACCACGAGCGCGACGCCCCAGCTCCCCGTCACGTCGGACCTGATGCCAGTCGCGCCGAGCACGGCGACGACCGCGAGCAGCAGGACGACGAACCCAACGATGCAGATCACGAGGTCCGTGATGCCGGCCAGCACGCGCGACCCCACTCCGGCGACGGAGTAGGTGAGCATGACGAGCTCGGGAGTCTCGACATCGACTGTCTGTTCGAATGGGCGCGCTTCCATCGTCCTCGGGCAGGCGTGAAGGAGAGTGCGGAAGATAGTCGCCCCCGTACGGCGACTCGACAAGCCGCACACTATCTTTCGCGGCACCTTCTCCCGCTCCGCCTACATGCGCGTGCTCCTGCAGCGCGTCTCGCGCGCCTCCGTGCGCGTCGGGACGCGCATTACCGGCCAGATCGATCGCGGCTACCTGCTCCTCGTGGGGCTGACGCACGCCGATGACGAGGCAGCCATGGTCTGGATGGCAGACAAGATCGTCGGCCTTCGGCTGTTCGCCGACGCCGAGGAGAAGATGAATCTCGCGCTCGCGGACGTGGACGGCGCGCTGCTCGTCGTCTCGCAGTTCACGCTGTACGGGGACGCGGCGAAGGGCAGGCGACCGAGCTTCATCGATGCCGCGCGTCCCGAGATTGCCATCCCGCTCTACGAGCGATTCGTCGCACTGCTCCGCGAGCGCGGACCGCGCGTGGAGACGGGAGAGTTCGGCGCGATGATGCAGGTGGAGCTCGTCAACGACGGTCCCGTCACCCTCTGGCTCGAACGATGAACGCACCTCGAGTGATCCTCGCCTCGCAGTCGCCGCGTCGCCGCGAGCTGCTCACTCTCATCGGCATCCCGCACGAGGTGCGGCCCGCCGACATCGACGAGCAGTACTTCGCGGGTGAGACGCCGCGTGCGCACGCCGAGCGGCTGGCCCGCGAGAAGGCCGCCGTCGTCGCCGAAGCCGTCCCCGATGCGCTCGTCATCGGGAGCGATACGATCGTCGTCGTCGATGGCGACGTGCTCGGCAAGCCGCGCGACGACGCGCACGCGGCGGAGATGCTGACTCGCCTCTCGGGCCGCACACACACCGTGATGACGGCGGTCGCCGTGCAATGGCGCGGGGTCGAGCTCTCCGACGTGGTGGAGGTCGAGGTGACGTTCCACCTGCTCGAGGCCGACGAGATCACCGCCTACATCGCGACCCGCGAGCCGATGGACAAGGCGGGCGCGTACGGCATCCAGGGCTATGGCGCGACGATCGTCGCGAGCGTGGACGGCGACTACTTCGCCGTCATGGGACTGCCGCTGCAGCGGCTGGTGCGATTGATGAGCGAGCTGGGTCTGCGCTATCGCTTCGGAGCACCAGCGGCGATCGCCGGCGCGTAGGCTGTCCGCCATCGATCGACGCGGTCCAGCACGTCCCGCACGCTGATGCGCGCCATGCGACCGCGCCGGTTCTCCATCGAGACGGGATAGTCCTCGCCCGGCTCGCCATACGCGTCGATCATCAGGTCGTGAAAGCGCCGGTACGGGCCAACGCGCTTGGGATTGGAATAGCCGATCAACGAGATGACCGGCCGATCGAGCGCGACACTCATGTGCAACGGCCCGGTGTCCGGCGAGAGGACGAGCGCTGCGCCGTCCATGATCCCGACGAGATTGCGCAGCCCACTGCCGAGCGCAGAGACGATCGGTGCTGTCGCGCGCTCCATGATGATCGTTTCAGCGTTCAACTCTCGCGGCGAGCGCCCGCCCGCCAGCACGGGCTGGAGCCCGAAGTCGTGCCAGAGCGCGTCGGCCACCTCGGCCCACCGCTCGGGCATCCAGTCCTTCTCCGCCTTGCTCGTCGCAACGACGATCGGAGCGATGGGTCGATCGAACGGCGCCAGAAAGTCACGCTGCCACGCTCGCTCCTGCTCCCACGGACCCAGGTCCCACGTCACCGGCTCGTACGGAACGCCGAGCGCATCGAGGAACTCGAAGTACTGATCCTGCACGTGGCGACCGTCGCGGGCTGCAATGCGATCGGTGGTGAACAGCCAGTTGAGATCGCGCGCCCGCGCCCGGTCGAACCCGAGCTTCACAGTCGCGTGCGTGAACGACGTGACGATCCCGGCCTTGAAGTACACCTGCAGCGCGAGCACGACGTCGAACTGCCGCTCGGCGAGTGCGCGGCGCACTTCCGGATAGGCGCGCAACCCCCTGGAGCGGTCGAAGATCACGATGTCGTCCACCGCCCAGTGGCCGCGCACGAGCGACGCTGCACCGGGCTGGAGCACCCACGTGATGTGCGCGTCGGGAGTGTGCCGCTTGATCGCGGTGACGAGCGGGAGGACGTGCACCGCGTCGCCGACGGCGGACATCATGACGATGCCAACACGGCGCAGGGGAGGGCGGATCATCGGCGGAAATCAACCACGCTGGTGCGCCAGCACGGCGACCGCGAACTCGCCCAGCATCGCGATCTCGCGCTCGCCCACGACGGAGCCGCGCGTCTCACGCCACTTGAGCGCCGAGCGCAGGAGCCGGCGCGCATTGCCGGCGCGCACGCTCTCTGCATTCGGCTCGGCGAAGGTCACGCGGTCGACGTCGAGCACGTACGCGGTGAGCGCGCCGCGCTCCGTGGCGAGCAACACGTTCTTCACGTTCAGGTCGTGATGCCGAGCGCCCGCCTGATTCAGTGTCAGCAGGAGCTGACGCGTCGCCATCCACGCCGCCTCTCGCTCGGAGTCCGCCACCTCCGGACCGAGGTAGCTGGCGAGATCGCGGCCGTCGGGAATCTCGCGCGTGACGACATCGGCGCGGCGAAAGACGCCGTGCACCCGTTCGCGGCCGTACATGAGCACCGGCGGGGTGGAAATGCCCAATGTCTGGAGCCGGAGCGCGACGTCGAGCTCGTGCGGCGCGCGAGTCGGCGGAATAAAGAGGTCGCGCCTCAGCGGCGCGAACAGCCCCCCGTGGCGGTTCCGTCGCACCACCGCACGGGTCCGGGTCGCCGGCAATGCGATGGCGTAGGCGATGCCGCGTCCCTGCATGGGGCGCGCGGCGAGGTCGCGTGCGGCGGCATCGTAGAGCGTGCCCTCGGCGAGCAGGATGCGCGCATCGCCCTCATGCTCGGCGCGCACGACGGCGTCGCACCGGCCGGACGTGACGCGCACGTAGCCGGCCGGCAGCGTCACGTGCCGCTCACGCGGTAGACGGGCACCGGTTGGCTCTTTCCGCGGAGCTCCATCGGCGCACACTCATCCAGCGGCGGCGGCGTGCTCAGTGCACGCCGCATCTCCTCTGTGAGCAGGATCTCTCCGCCCGAGGCCGCGGCGCAGAGTCGGGCCGCCGTGTTCACCGTGTCGCCGATCACGGTGTACTCCAGGCGCCGCTCCGAGCCGATGTTGCCGGCGAACGCCTCGCCGTAGTTCAGCCCGATGCCGATCGCGAGGGTCGGTCGTCCCTCGCTCATCCATCGCTCGTTGAGCGTGTCCAGCTCCCTGATCATGTCGATCGCGGCACTCACGGCGCGATCCGCGTCGTCGGCGCTGCCGAGCGGGGCGCCCCACTGCGCCATGACGGAATCCCCGATGAACTTGTCGAGCGTGCCACCGTGCCGGAACACGCACTCCACCATCTCGGTGAAGTATTCCGTGAGCAGCCGCGCGATCGCGTCGGGATTCATCGTCTCCGACAGCGGTGTGAAGCCACGGATGTCGCTGAACAGCACGGCCACGGCGCGCTTCTCGCCGCCGAGGCGCAGCGCCTCCGGCGAGCTCGCGATGCGCGCTGCGAGCTGTGGCGCGAAGTAGCGCTCGAAGTTGCTCCGCACGAGCGTCTCGCGACGGATACGCTCGGCGAACTGCGAGTTCTCGATGGCCACCGCGGCGATGCCCGCGAACGCCACGAGGAACTCGAGGTCCTCGTCGCTGAAGCGGTGCTCCGTGCTGGGGTTGTCCACGTAGAGGACGCCGAGGACGCGCTCCTCACTGCCGATCAGCGGAGCGCAGATCGCCGAGCGGACCTGCTGGATGAGGATGGATTCGCCGCCGAACCGCTCGTCCTCGCCAGCGTTGTCGGTGAGCAGCGCCACCTTCTCGGCCATCGCCGTCCGCGCGATCGACTGCGGCACGGTGCGCGGCGCGTCCTGGCCGCGCTTGTCGCGCGAGATCTTCGGCGTCAGCTCGCCCGCGTCGTCGCACAGCATGATCGCCACGCGGTCGACGTCGAGCGTCTGGTATGCGTAGTGCACGATCTTCTCGAGAATCGTGTCCACCTCGAAGGCGCGCGCGAGCCCCTTGGACACCTCCAGCAGCGTGGCGAGCTTCTGCTGGTTCTTGTCAGCGGTCGCGGAAAACGGCGCGGCAGATTCCCGCATCGAGAGCTGGCGCACGATCGTCGGCGCGGCCGGCTTCGGCGTGGCGACGGAAACAGGGACCGGAATGGGCTCGTACGTCGTGACGCGGAAGGCGACCTTGCCGAAGACGATCATGTCGTCCGGGACGAGCGTGGCGCGCTCGATCTTCGCGCCGTTCCGGAAGGTGCCATTGCTCGAGCCAAGGTCCTGCACGCGCAACGCATCGCCATCGGAGAGCAGCTCCGCGTGACGTCGTGAGATCGTGGGGTCGAACACCGGGACGTCGGATGTCGGCGCGCGGCCGAGGATGAGCGGAACGCGCTCGCGCAGGTCGTACGACTGGGTGCCGTCGGGGCTGATCAGGCGAATGGCCATGCCGGAATATGCGGGGTTGCGAAGCGACGGCTAGCTGTCGCGTCCGGTCGCGCGAGCTGCAACTGCGCGCTGATCGGCCTCTCGCACGCGGCCGATCGCGGTCAGCATCGCGCGTGCCTTGTTCTCCGTCTCCGCCCACTCGCTCGCGGGCACCGAATCCTGGACGATTCCGGCGCCCGTCTGCACGGAGGCAACGCCGTCAGCGATCACGCACGTGCGGATCGTGATCGCGAGGTCCATCCGCGTTCCGCCCGCGGCGAAGTAGCCCACCGCGCCCGCGTAGGCGCCCCGCCGCTCCGGCTCGAGCTCGTCGATGATCTCCATGGCGCGAACTTTCGGTGCGCCCGTCATGGTGCCGGCAGGGAAGGTGGCGCGGAAGGCACCCATCGCGTCGACGTCCCTGCGCAGTGTGCCCTCCACCTGGCTGACGAGATGCAGCACGTGCGAGTAGCGCTCCACGGTCATGTAGTCAGTGACTCGCACACTGCCGTATTCGGCGATGCGGCCCACGTCGTTGCGGCCGAGATCCACCAGCATCACGTGCTCGGCGCGCTCCTTCTCGTCGGTGATCAGCTCGTGCGCCATCTCGGCATCGAGCTCGGCCGTCGCGCCGCGCGGCCGCGTGCCGGCGATCGGGCGCACGGTCACACGCCCGCCTTCTACCCGCACCAGGAGCTCAGGCGAGCTGCCGACGAGCTCCACGCCGTCGAGCACCAAATGGTACATGTACGGCGAAGGGTTCAGCGCACGCAGCGCGCGATACAGCGACGTAGATGAGAAGTCGTGTGGCACCCGGATGCGGCGGGCGAGCAGCACCTGGAATGCGTCGCCCGCAGCGATGTATTCCTTGATGCGGTCCACGTCGCCAACGAACTTCTCGCGCTCGTACGACGAAACGCCCTCGGCTGGCAGCGCGTCCGTGCGCAGGTCGAGCGCTGGAAGCTCGACCGGGGTACCGAGTCGCGCGATCGTCCGCTCGACTGTCGCGAGCGCCGCGTCGTAGGCGACGCGCAGCGCACTCTCGCTCACGTCGCTCCCGAGCGGCGCACCGACGACGACGCGTGCCAGCGAGCGGAGGTTGTCGATGATCACCACCGCGTCCGTGAAGACGAAGACGCCATCGGGCGTCGCGTCGCCGCGTGGCGGGGGCGACGGCAGCCGCTCGATCATTCGCACGGCGTCGTAGCTGAAGTAGCCCACCGCTCCACTCCAGAAGGCTCCGAGCTCCGGGACGTCCACCGGCGGTGTAGCGCGGACGAGTGCGTTGAGCTCGGCGAGCGGGTCCGCAGGCGTATGTGCGCCGTGCCAGCCCAGCTCCGGCGACCAGTCCTCCACGACCCCATCGCGCAGCCGCCACGCGGCTCGCGGCGCACTTCCGAGGAAGGTGTACCGGGACCAGGTCTCGCCTCCTGCGGGCGCGCTCTCGAGGAGAAACGCGAAGGGCCCGTCGCGCAGCTTCGCGAATGCGGTGACGGGGGTGTCGGTGTCGAGCAAGCGATCGCGCCACACGGGCACGAGGTGATGCGGCCGCGCTCGGCGGCAGAAAGCGTCGAAGTTCATCGTGCGCTCATGTGTGTGCTGACACGTGCTTGTCCAGCGTGGTGACGCCGGCGAAGTTCATCGGATGCATCGCTTGCTCGCCGCGGCCTGCGCCGCCTGCGGTTTGTGGATGATGGCCGTCGCGCCCGAGATGGCGGGCGCCCAGTCCTGGAACGATGCGCGCTCCCGTGCCCTCGTCGAGCGCGCAACGGAGAGGCGCGCCCAGCAGCTGGCCGACACCGGCCTCAAGGACTACAAGGCCGTCGCGCACGGATACGTCACCTTCCTCGCCCAGGTCGGCGACGGGCTCGCCGAGCCGCCGAAGGTCGTGAAGGCGGACGAGCTGGTGAACGAAGTCTATTGGCTCGCGCCCAACCTGAGCAAGCAGCGCATCCTCGGCCGTCGCGACACGCTCCTGCTGCCCACGGACATCGCCTATCATCGCGACCACCTCGGCATCGTCCAGAACAACTTTCCGGCGATCATCAGGCTCGGCGACGGTGACGAGGTGCAGGACGCGCCGCATCCGCTCTCCACCGAAGGGCTGCGCAGCTACGACTTCGCGATCACGGACTCGCTGTCTCTTCGTCTGCCGGGCCGCACGATCCAGGTGTTCGAGGTCAAGGTGCGCCCGACGAACGATCGGCTGCCGCGCATCGTCGGGGCGATGTACATCGATCGCGACGATGCGCAGGTGGTGCGGATGGCGTTCAACTTCACGCGTGCCGCCTTCCGCGACAAGGCGCTCGAGGACCTGTTCGTCGTCATCGAGAACAGCCTGGTGAGCGGCCGATTCTGGCTGCCGAGGCGGCAGGAGATCGAGATCCGACGCGGCGGCACCTGGCTCGATTATCCTGTGCGCGGAATCATCCGTGGACGGTGGGAAATCGGTGACTACGCCGTGAACACGGGGCTCTCGCCATCGTTCTTCGGCGGGCCGGAGATCGTGCTCGCTCCGCAGGCGGTGCAGGACACCTTTCACTTCGCTGGACGCGTGCTCGATTCGCTGCCTCCTGACGTGCGCGCGGTGACGGACGCGGACGTGCAGCGCGTGCGCGAGGAGGCGCGTGCGCTCGTCCGTGCGCAGGCGCTCCGGCGGCCGCAGGCGCTCTCGCTCTCCGCGGTCGGCGCGTCCGACTTCGTCCGGTTCGACCGTGCGGAGGGGCTCGCGCTCGGCGGTGGCGTGCGGTCGCGCTTCGGCGGCGGCTTCGGGGTGCAGACGCGGGCGCGCTACGGGCTGGACGATCGCACGGTGAAGGGTGGCGGGACGCTCGAATGGCAGTCGCCGGCGTGGGGAGTGCGCGCGTTCGCGCAGCGCGATTTCCACGAGGCGGGCGATATCCAGGAGCGGTCGTCGGTCGCCAACTCCATCGCGGCGCAGGAGTTCGCGGCGGACGCCACGGATCCGTATCTCGTGCAGAACGTCGGAGTCGGCATCGACGCGCGCGGGTTGTTCGGGCTTCGCTATCGCCTCGATGCGTCGCTCGAGCGGCAGCACGCGCTCGACATCCGCGCTCGCCCAGCGCAGGGGACGTTCGCCCCGCTCGTCGCCGCGACACCGCTCCGGGCCGGCCGACTCGCGCTGATGATCGACCGGCCCACGTCGCTCTCGTTCCTCGGCACCGAGGTGCGCGCGAGCGGCGAGCTGCGCCTGAGTCGTCTCACCACCGATGACGCCAGCGCGCCGATCGCCTCGACGCTAGGGCGCGCCTTCGCTACGCTGAACGTCGAGCGGCCGTTCGATGGCGGCCGCCTTGTCTTCTACGGTGCTGGGGGTGCCGTGGGGGCGACGGGGCTGATCCCTGCGCAGGACCTGCTGTATTTCGGCGGTCCGGTGAGCGCGCCTGGCTACGGCTTTCACGAGCTCGCGGGGCTCGCTGGCGCGACGACCCGCCTGGAGTGGCGCACCCGCGTCCCCGCGCCTTCCCTCTCACTCGGGCGCTTCGGTCGTGCCCCCGGCTCAGCGACGCTCGCGCCATTTGCCCAGGCCACCTGGGTGCGCGCCGCCGACCGGGCAAGCGGAATGGCAGGCCCGGACGGCGTCTATCCCAGCGTCGGCGTCGCGCTCCAGCCGTTCTTCGATCTCGCGCGCTTTCAGGTCGCCCGTGGCCTGCGCCACGGTGCATGGACGTTCAACGTGGACATCACGCGCGAATTCTGGGGAATCTTCTGACGGCGCGCCGGCGCGAGGCCGGCGCGCCGGAAGGTCAGCGCGTGGGCTGGCTCGAGGGCGGCACCATCCCCTTGAGACGCATGTAGGTCACGATGTTGCCGTAGTGCTCGTTGTCGTGCGTCGTGTTCATCATGAGCGCCTTCATCTTGCTCATCTTCATGCCGAACACCTCCGTCATCCCGCTGGTCGCGCTCGGAGCCATGGCATAAGCCCGCTCGCAATACGCGTTCGACGCGCGCAGCGCCGTCACGAGTGCCGCCTTGGTGGTCGCCGACTTCTCGATTTCGTCCTCGCCGCCCGCCTTCTCGCCGAGCGCGGCCGCGCAGAACACTCGCTGTGCACCGGCGACGTGCCCGATCAGCTGTCCGAACGACCGCACCTCGGGTGTCGGCTTGAAGTCATAGAGAGAGTCCGGTACTGACTCCGCGGAGCGGAGGATGAAGCCGCTCGCCGTGCCGAAGAGATCGTGGAGGTCGGACGAGGGAGTGGCGGCCATCTGAACGCTCTTGGCGCTCTTCGTGTTCTTGGCATTCTTCGCGCTCTGGGCGCTCTGGCTGCTCTGGCCGTGAATCGCGGTGGCGAGACACAGGAGCGCAATTGCGTTCTTGAACATGGTGGGGGCGGAGCGGTAGGTGGGATGGTTCGTGAATCTGGTGCCATCGATCTTGTGCCCAGACGGCCTTCGGCGCAAGAGCGCACGGTCCCGGGGTGGAGTCCGCTGCGATGCTTCGACACGCAGCGCGCTGGTCTGATGCGCTTCGCGTCGCCAGCGCGCCTATTCTGAGCGCGTGACCGCCACCGCACCGCAGCACCAGCGCGCCGACTTCACTCGCGTCGATCCGGGCGCCATCGCGCTGCTTGCCGAGCGATGGGCGCGTCGGCATGGAGTGCTTCCGCTGTGGATCGAGCGCGGTACCCTGTGCGTCGCAACGGCCGATCCGCTCGACTACGACGCAGAACGCGCCGTGGCCTTCGCCACCGGGCACCGCGTGAGCTGGCAGCTTGCGTCGCCTGACGAGCTCGTGGCGGAGCTCAATCGCTGGTATCCGGACTCCTCGCGTCCCGAGCGCGCCAGCCCGCCCACTGAGGTGCAGCACATCACCTTCGCGACCGACGGGGCGGCTGGTGCCCATGCCGACGATACGGGTGCCTCGATCATCCGACTGGTGGATCAACTCCTCGCCGACGGCATCGCCGCGGGCGCGAGCGACATCCACCTCGAGCCGGAGGAGCAGGGAGTCGCGGTCCGTCATCGAGTGGACGGCGTGCTTCGCCATGCACGCCTGCTGCCGCGATCCGTCGCCTCGTCGCTCGTCTCCCGCGTCAAGATCCTCTCCGGTCTGGACATCGCCGACCGCATGCGTCCGCAAGATGGTCGGGCGCGCGTGTCGGTCCGGGGTGCGGTGGTGGACCTGCGCGTCTCCACGCTGCCCGCGTCTCACGGCGAGAAGATCGTCATCCGCGTTCTCGACGGCAGTGGCGGTCTCCGCAGCCTCGACTCGATCGGCTTCGATCCCGCTGATCTGAGCCGCATCCGGCAGCTGCTCGAGCAGCGCGAGGGGCTCGTGCTCGTCACCGGTCCTACAGGCTCGGGCAAGACGACGACGCTGTATGCCGCGCTCCGTGAGATCCAGGCGCGCGGCGTGAACGTCGTCACGGTGGAGGATCCCATCGAGTACCGCCTCCCCGGAATCGTCCAGGTGCAGGTGCACGAGCGCGCCGGGCTCACCTTCGGCGCAGCGCTCCGCTCCATCATGCGACAGGACCCGGACGTCATCCTCATCGGCGAGATTCGCGATCGCGAGACGGCCGAGATCGCGATCCAGGCCTCGCTCACGGGGCATCTCGTCCTCTCGACCCTGCATACCAACGACGCGACGAGCGCAATCACGCGCCTCATCGACATCGGCGTGCCCGGCTATCAGATCGCGACGGCGGTGAAGGGGGTCATGGCGCAGCGGCTCGTGCGGCGAGTGTGCGCCGAATGCGAGTCCCGTGGCTGCGCCGCCTGCGACATGGCGGGATACCGCGGCCGAATCGCCATCGCCGAGATCCTCATCAGCGATGGGGAATTCGAGCGCCGCGTCGCAGCGGGAGCGTCGGGCGAGTCGCTCACCGAGGCCGCGCGTCGGAATGGCTGCGTCTCGCTCTGGAGCTCGGGGACGGCGCTTGTGCGCCGCGGCGCGACCACCATCGACGAGCTTCGGCGAGTCGCGGCGGAACCGGTCCGCGCCGTCATGGAGCCTGCCGCGGCCTCCGCGTCAGCCTTGCCGGGCATCTTTACAGCGATGCCCTCGGCAGTGCCAGCCGCGCCCGTGGCGACGATCGTGCGGATCGCATGGATGACGCCCAGCGGCACGAGCCCGCGACACGCTGCGCAGCTGCAGGAGCTTCGCGTGGCCGCGTTGCGACTGGGCTCGCAGGTCGAGATCCTCGCCGACTCGGCAACGCTCACTGCGCCGGAGGTGGAGGCACGCTCCCCGGACGTCACCATCGTGCCGCTCACGCGAGCATCGAGCCGCGCGCTCGAACAACCTGGATCACCAGGAGTCCTGCGCATCGCACTGGCGCACGGCGCGGATACCAGCGACCATGTGTCTGCGCTGCTACAGCACGCGGACGTCGTCCTCCCGGTCGGCATGCACGGGCGGCTGGTTCTCGCGACCGTACTGGCACTCCTGCGATGGAGGCGGCGTGTGGCCTGACGGCCCGGCAACGATCCAATCACCCGGAGTGCGCAGCCTGTCGATGGCGCAGCTGAATGTCGGTACGGTCGACGTCTATCTGGTCGATCCTGGACCACCGGGCTGGCGGGTCCTCGTGCTGCAGCGCGCTCCGGACACGCGCTGCCCCGGTAGCTGGGAAACCGTCCATGGCCACATCGAGCCAGGAGAGGAGCCCGAGGACGCAGCCATGCGCGAGGTCGCCGAAGAGACGGGGATCGTCGTGCAACGGCTGTACAATGTGACGGTGCAGCCGTTCTACCTGCATCGCTCTCACACGGTGGAGCTCGCGGTCGTCTTCGCCGCCTTCGTCGACCATCGGGACCCGGTCACGCTTGGTCCCGAGCACGTCAGGCACGCCTGGCTGTCAGGCGATGCGGCGATTTCGCGCTTCTTCTGGCCGCGCGAGCAGGCGGCGCTGCGCGAGATCTTCCATCTCTATCGCACCGGCGATGGCGGCACGGCCGAGGACGTGCTGCGCATTCGCTGAGCCGATCAGCGTGGAACGCGGTGCTCCGACGTCCGCAGGATCATCGCCGGCTCGGGAGCGTTCGGCTTCACGCGCACCGACTTGGCCGGGATGCCCACGTACACGTGGTACGGGCGCACGTCCTTGGTGGCCACGGCATTCGCACCCACCATTCCCTGCTCGCCCACATGTACGCCGGCCAGCACCGTCGCATGGTACGTCACGCGCACACCCTCCTCCAGCACCGTCAGCGCGTTCGTCACGTCGCGCTGCTCCACGATGCTGTGCGTGTGGCTGTAGATGTTCGCGTAGTCGCTGATCGAGACGTTGTTTCCGAGCTGGATACCGCCTCGATCGTCCAGCAGGACGTGTCGGTGCACGACCACATTGTCACCGACTTCCATGTTGTAGCCGTACGAGAACTCCACGTGCTGGAACGCCTTGAAGTTCTCACCGCAGCGCCTGAAGATGCGCTGCGCGAGCAGGCGGCGCAGGCGAACGCCAAGGTCCACGTTCTGCCCGCCCAGCGCTGTCCGGTCGAACGAGTACCAGAGCCAGAGCAGCGGCTTCACCGGTTGGAAGCGCAGGTCGTCGCACTCCCCGTAGTATTCCGGCTCGAGAGTCACGTTGCGCGGGTCCAGCGCCGACAGCGCCAGCCGGGTCGCGAGCGGGAGCGCCTCGTCCATCACGGCCGTCTCCCACTGCGCGGCAAACTGGGGATAGCACAACTCGGCGAGCGTCTCTCGGCAGAGCACGGCGCGGTCGGCCGCCACGTCGGTCGCGGAGGATGCGAGCCGGTCGGCGATGCGCTCCAGCCATGCGTCGGCGACGGACGCGTTGCTCGCGGCGGGAAGCGAACGAAGAGGTAGGTAGGGCATGGTCGATCTTGGTTCTCGGTGGCGCTGCTAGAAGAGTCTACGGAGTCGTGCCTGGCCGGCTCTGCGCCGCGCGCGAGCGGATCAGCGCGCGCTCCCGCTCGACGTCACGAAGTATCGTTGCCCAGCTCGAGTTCCGCTCGGTGCCCAGCGCGACGGTGATCGGCTGGTTCAGCTCGATCCCCTCCTCGAACAGGTAGAATGCGGACTGCGTCTCGCGCGGCTGGACTCGCTGCTCACCGAATCCGGCGCTGAGCGCGATCGCCTCGACCGGGCGGAAGTCCCGGCCGGCCGACGTGATCGTCAGCTCGAGCGGTGAAAAGCGGGCGTCGGGAGCGAGGCCATAGAACGAGACGTACCAGACGTCGGTGCGCTGCAGCCCCCGCTGCTGCGCCAACCTCGTGATCGCCGGACGCCGGCTCTCCACCAGCTCGCGCAATGCTCGGTACGAGTCGGCGGAAAGTGTGCGGATCACCGCCTCGTCCATCGGGATCAGCTTCACGAGAACGTCGGGCAGTTGCAGCCGCAGCGAGACCTCGTCCTGCCGGAGCGTGCCCAGGCCGGCGGGGATCAACCCCGTCGCGTTCGTGTCGGC
>JAYUTY010000143.1:0-6056 GCA_043754875.1 Gemmatimonadota bacterium | reverse complement strand
AGTATGTCGTGACCCACCGTCCGGAAAGTCTCGAATGGGGGCCGTTCGAGGGAATTGGGCCGGACTTCGTCGAGGGAATTCGCCGCATCAAGTCGCAGGGCGACAATGACATCGTGCTCTCGGGAAGCTCCTCCTTGACGTCGACACTACTCGAACATGGACTTGCGGATGAAGTCCTGCTGATCGTCTCTCCGATCTTGCTCGGCACTGGCAAGCGCCTCTTCAAGGAAGGAACTCCCGCACGCGCCTTCGACCTCGTGAGCACGAACGCAAAGCCATCCGGCATCATCTTCAGCACGTACAAGGTCGCCGGTCCCTTGAAGAAGGGATAGTTCGACACTCTGCCGCGAGCACACCGTGGAGTGCTGCATGCACGTTCGGTGGTCTGTCTTCTCACTACCGCCTGCCGTCGTTTGCAGCACTCGCGCTATTGCTGGCGGTACACACCGCGTTGGTCGTGCAACGACATACGTCGGCGTCGTTGGCACACTCTCCTACTCCGCCTTCGCTCAGCCCGCCCGGGGCTCGGCGCGCGCGACGACGAGCGCGCACACCGCGAGCAACGCGGTCACCGGCAGCCACAGTACGCGCTCGCGCGGACTCGGCGTCACGGCGTTGAGGACCACGCCGACGAGCATGAAAGCGACCACCGCCCAGATCAGCCGCCGCGCTGCCGGTTCCCACCGGGGCAGCGCCAGTCCGGCGCGCGCCGCGACGACGGCGCCGAGGCTGGCCAGCAGCGCGGCTGAGGCGACCGCTACTGCCCGCATCGGGAGCGGGAGCCGCCCGGGATAGGCGCCGCCCATGGTCAGCTCGCCCCAGGGGGCACCGGCCGCCAGCGCGAGTTGGAAGACGACCGTCACAGCGGTCAGAGCGAGGAACGTGCGGGCGGCATCGGTGGCAGACATGCGGGGGAGTGTGGCCGCGGCGCCGATCCAACGCAACGAGCGCGGCCGCGCATGGCCAGCTCCGAGCCCGTTTCGTCACCACCTGCCCTGAGGTGCGCTCCGGCCACGTCGCGTGTCCGCGGCGCTCGGAGTACTGTATGCGAGCACGGGGCTCGTCAGCTGCGCGTTCCGAGATCCAGGCGGCGCCTCGACTCTTTCGGAGAACTGAATGGATACCAGCTTGTTGAGCTACTCCCTCACGGGGATCATCGCGCACCTCGTGTATTTCGGGATCGCGTGCATTGCCGTTGTCGTCTTCGTGGCGATCTACGTGACGATCACCCCGCATCACGAGTTCAGGCTCATCCGCCAGGGAAACTCCGCCGCGGCCATCTCGCTCGGCGGAGCGATCCTTGGCTATACGGTCCCGCTGGCGAAGGCGGTCTCGCAGAGTGAGACCATCTCGGACATGCTCCTCTGGAGCGGCGTGGCGCTGGTCGCGCAGCTCGTCGCCTACGGCATCACGCGTCTCGTTCTGCCGCAACTGTCGTCGCATGTCAACGAGGGGAAGACGGCGTCCGGCATCTTCCTGGCGGCAATGTCCATCGCCATCGGATTGCTCAACGCGGCGGCAATGACCGAATGACCATCTGCGCCTCACACCAATGTCGGTGGTGCGAGGCCTCCGGCGCTCGTTGAGCAGTGCGCGCCAGGAGCTCTCATTTCCGAGCTCGATTCCCCTGTACGTCCTCTGGCACCGCGGGAGCAGAGAAGATTATACTTAGGCCTTGACCTTAGTAATATTCGGCGATATCATCGCTCGGTCAGATGGGTCACCCAACCAATCGACTGGTGTTGACATGGTGCAATCCGCAGTCGCCGACGATGTCTTTTATGCCCTGGCCAATGCGACTCGGCGGAAAGTCCTGGAGCATCTGTCTGCCGGACCAGCCACCGTCAGCGAGCTCGCGGCACCCTTCGACATGAAACTCCCGTCGTTCGTGCAGCACCTCTCGGTGCTCGAGCAGAGCCGGCTCGTGAAGTCGAAGAAACGTGGACGTGTGCGGACGTACGAGATCGCACCCGAACGGTTCAGGGTCGTTGAAGATTGGCTGACCGCGCGTCGTCGGGTGTGGGAAGCTCGGCTCGACCAGTTCGACCACTACGTCAGACAGCTCACGGAGACGGAATCAGAATCATGAGCCGGCCATTCACGATCAATCCGAAAGTTGATTTCGCGATCGAACGATTCATCGACGCGCCCATGCGGCTCGTCTGGGACGCGTTGACGAAGCCGGAGCATCTCAAGGAATGGTACATGCCCAGGTCCTGGGGACGTGTGTCGCGAGCCGAAATGGACGTGCGACCGGGCGGCATCTTCAGCATCGACATCGCGACGGCCGACGGTCGGGTGGTTCCCAATCTCGGGTGTGTCCTGGAAGCCGTTCCGATGGAGCGACTCGTCTGGACCTCCATGTTGTTCCCCGGCTATCGTCCGGCTGTCTTCGACGACATCCCGATCACCGCCATCATGACAATGGAAACGGTGGGAACCGGTACCCGCTATGTGTTCACGGCGCTGCACCGGGATGAAGCGGACTTCGAGAAGAACAAGACGTCGGGCTTTTACGAGGGCACCGAGATCGCCGTCGATCAGCTAGTCGCGCATGTGATGTCGATGAAGTAGTGCAGCGCAATCCGCGAGGTCGGCCCTGAGCGTCTCGCAGTCTGCCGCCGCGTGGCTCCGTCCCGCTTCACCGGGAGAGTCCCGATCGCTTCGATCCGGTCGTGACACGGGTCCCGAACCACTCACACACACCGCATCGCGGCGGCGCGACCACATGGGAAAGCTCGTTTTCGGCATGATGCAATCGCTCGACGGCTACGTTGCGGGTGCCACGGGCGGCCCGCAATTGCCGCGGCCCGGCGATCTGCTCCATCGCCATTTCAACGACTCCGTTCGCGGGTTGGCCGGCATCATCTACGGCCGGCGCATGTACGAGGTGATGCGCTACTGGGATGACGACCAGCCGGACTGGGACGCCGTCGAACGCGATTTCGCGGCAGCGTGGCGTGCAAAGCCGAAGTGGGTCGTATCGCACACACTGGAATCCGTCGGGCCGAAGGCCACTCTTGTCCGCGACGACGCCGGAACGTTCGTGCGCGCGCTCAAGGCGAAGCTCGAGGGCGAGATCGATGTTGCCGGACCCGAGCTGGCCGGCGGTCTCACCGCACTCGGCTTGATCGACGAGTATCGCCTCTACTTCCGACCGTTCATCCTCGGCGGCGGCAAACCGTACTTCTCCGGTCCTCGGCCGCCACTTCGCTTCGTCAGCGCGGAATCCGTCGGTGAAGACGCGGTGAGGCTGACCTACGCCGCATCGACCTGAGCGCCGGAGATCAGTCCATCTCAGGCAGCATGGCGGCCTCCCACGATGCCGCCACAGGGTCACAACTCGACATTCCCACGATGAATACGGGAGATGGGCCCTGCACCGTCTGAGACGCGGCGGATCCGATGCGGATCTCGGCACCTGTCAGCGACGACGCTTCAACCGCCATGGATCACGACCCGGCTCGGCGACATCGCGATAAGGAGACCGACAAGCGCCTGCACGATGCCGATGACCAGGACGATGCGCTCAGGACGTGCACGCCAGAAGTCGCGGCTCACGAATGCGATGATGGCGCCCGTCACGACGAGGATCAGGCCGAATCCCACCACATGGTGGGTATAGGCGGTTCGACTCCCGCCGATGGCGGCGGCCGCGTAGAGGTGGCCCGCCAACCCGAGCACGGTCAGCACGATGCCGGCCGATCGCTGGCCTGGCTGTGGCGCTGCAGCAGCGGTCGGAAGCGTTGGTGTTGTCATGTGGCGCATCGGTGGGCTTTGCTGTGGTCGAGGAAAACAGGAGGCGTCTATGTCAGTCTCCGCGCAGCGGGCAGCAGCGTCGATATCAGCGACTCGTTGAGCACCGGGCGCGCTGAAGCGCACGGTACCCTGTCACCGCTGCGGCGCCGTCAGGACGAACCGGTTCGAGACACGGGCGGCCAGGGAAAGCGGCTCCCCGAACGGCAGCTGGTCCTGATAGGAGCTCAGCACCTCGAACCAGACCGCTCGATACTCGCCGGTGATGTCGGGCGACGCAAACTGCGGGGCGGTGTTGGTGCCGATCACGCCCGCGGAGATGGCGATTCGCGTGCGGTACGTAGCACCGGCCGGCACCGTAATCGGCTTGCTCAAGCAGGCGGGCATGATCGGTGACCAGACACCCTGCCACTGCCCCGCCACGCGCTTCTCCAGCCGCAGGCCAGTGCTGCCGCCACAATTGACGATGTACACCTTGCCGCTCGTCCGATTCGTGAACGTCACGCCGATCTCGCCCTGATACCAGTCGCCGCCGAGGCGCAAGGAGTACGCGAGCGAGTCGGTCTGGAATAGCGCCGTCGTATCACGGGTGACCGTGGTGACGGAAGGGCCTTCTGGTGTGACGGCAAGGCCTTCCAGGCCGACTGCTGCGTCCCCACACCCGAGAGGACCCGCCGCGATCACGACGATGGCGGCGATAGCGCGGATTCGTGCGAGCGCGGCGAGCGCGGCGAGCGCGGCGCGAGCGCGGCGCGAGCGGCGCGCACCAGTGACCGCGGCTTCTTCAGGGTCATTGCTACTCGGGTGATGCTTGGATGCTGCTGAACGCTCCCGCTCTGCTACAAGCGAAGCTACGGAATGCGAGCGCAGCGAGTTACGGATGATCGCGTGGCCGCTGCAGCGTACGTAAGAGCCCACGATCGACGGTCGCCGATCGTGGGCCTCTCTGCCGCCCGCACAGATGCATTCGCGCCCGGCGTCACCATCACCTCGTGTCGCATCCTCGCACCAGCGAGACGCCGGCTCCAGTCTGCGTACGGGGGGTGTCGGTCATGGCGACCCACCCCGTGTTCGTGCCACGCACACCGCGGGCGCCATAGCGTGTTTCCGCCTTGGCCCCGGGCACTTCCAGAACGCCACCGGGCGCAACCTCGCCGAGAGAGAGCTGCCGACGTCCTCCCACTTCGTGGACGCCCACCAACTCCTGCGTGTGGTTCAACACGGTCATGGTCGCGCGACCCGCGCAGGACGATGTTGGTGCAGCCGCGACAAGCTGATCGCCCGAGCGCGATCGGCCCGCGCAGCCGGCGATGGTAAACGCCGCGAAAGTCGTGAGAACCGAGAGCCTGCGAGACGTGAATCGAGCCATGACGCCTCCTGCAATCGAGTGAGTGGTTCACCAACATCGAAGGAAGACTGATGCGCCTGACCTGGCCACGAAGCTCGAGTGCGGTCCAACGCTGATGCTCAGCTGCAGGCGCCAATGGTTGGCGAGACGATGGACTGTTGGAAATATTTCCCGAGCGGCGAGTACCACTACGCTCGGATGCGCGCTCGTCGGCTGCAGCGCCTCATTGGGCCGCAGCCTGCCGGCGCGCGCCGGTCAGGCGCGCAATGGCGTAGAGCAGGCCACCGAACAGGAGCGTATCGAGAGACGAGCCGGCCACCAAGCCGAGGAGCGGATAGGCCGAATGCACGCCACCGTCCCACAGCCACGCGACGCCGGGAGCCAGAACGAGCCACGACCAGCGCGGACCCGTGTCGACGGTAGGCGCAGGAAGCCGGTAGACGAGGACGATCGCGAGCGCTTGGAGTAGAAAGCCCCAACCGAGAGCGGTACGTAGGCGCATCTGGATGACTTGAAGGAGTACCGCGGTATATCGCTGAAGATCAGCCGCTGGCCTCGCGGGCGCCTCACCACCATGCGCGTCGAGACGACGGCTGGTTAGAGGATCTCACGATGGGGTCACCTGTCCGTTGCGGCGTCTGTTCACGCCCGCCGCGCGCGCTGCCGCGCATCCCGATAGCCCGCCAGGACGAGCAACCCCATGACCCCGAGCGCTCCCCACGCTGCCCGGCGAATGATCGGCGGCGGGGCCACCTGGATGCGGGCGACCGCCGGGCCTGCGGCGGTGAGCACCCGGTTCAGCTGCGCCGCAGCCGCCTCCGCCGCGACCGCCGCGTCGGCCCCTTCGAACTCGGCCGCGAACACAGCCTCCGCCGCTGCCGCCGAGCCGAGATAGAGGAGCACGCGGGCGGCGCCACGGCGTCTCGGCACGATCCGTACGCTGGCCAGGGCG
>JAYUTY010000142.1:0-17307 GCA_043754875.1 Gemmatimonadota bacterium | reverse complement strand
GAGTGACGGCGGTGCAGGGGCCCGCCCTTCTTCAGGACGAACGACATGACCACGACTGAGCGCGTCCGCTTCATCGAGCATGGCACGACCAGAATCATCCTGCTGGACTTCGCGGGCATCGTGGACACTGAGGAAGGGCTGGCGGCGATCGCCCGCGCACGGGTCTTCATCGGCAGGCTCAAGCCGGATGGAACGCACCGCACGCTCACCGACGTGACGAACACCCTCTACAACCGGCAGATCATCGAGGCGTTCAAGGCGCTGACGGTGCTCAATCGTCCGTTCGTCACACGGGCAGCGGTGGTGAGCAACTCCACGATCCACCGTGCTGCCGTCGGCATGATGGCGCTCTTCTCGGGACGTCGGATCGACGCTTTCGACACACGGGGCGCAGCGCTGCAGGCGCTCAGCACGGACTGAACCGGCGCGCCGGTTGGTCCGTGGAGATCGCCAAGCCGGCCTTCAGGCGACGCGTCTGATCCGATGTACGCGCGGTGCGGGCTGGCGGCGCTGCCAGCGCACGCGAAGTCCGATCGCGACCATCACCGCGAGCACGCACAGCTCGACGTACACCTTCTCTCCGTCAAGCCAGTCGATCGGGTGATCACCGAGCGTGGGGTCGGTAAGCACCGAGTGCACGGCATAGAGCGGAAAGAGCGCGTACGTCGTGAAGTGGATGCGCTTCCACCAGCGTCGGCCGATGCGGAAGCGCGCGTACGACGTGACTACGACCAGCAGCAGGAGATACGTGGCGGCCGCACCGGCAGTGTTCACCAGCGGCTGCTTCGGCGCTTTGATGGGCAGCAGGAGATCGACGAGCGTGAACGCGACCCGATTGGGCAGCAGCAGCAGGGCCGGGTGTACGAGCGCTGCCGCCAGGGCTGCATAGCCCGTCAGATTATGGATCTGTACCGTGTCGATGCGGCGGTGCGGCCAGCGGCGCACGGAGTTGTACTTGATCGCGAGCAGCAGCCCGATCAGGATGTTGACGGTCAGCAGCCCGATCGCCGCCAGCCCCGCGTAGTTCGACAGCTCGATTGGATCCACGTGCGCTCCTGACGGTGCCGGACCACGGTACGGGCTCGCTCGGTGAACCCGTGCCGATGGACGTGCTGCTCATTCTAATCGGAAGAAAGGAAAACGGCGGGATGACGATGTGCCGTCATCCCGCCGTTCATGTACTCCCACTCCCCGAGTGTCAGATGTCCAGATTCGACGCGAACTTCGCGTTGGCCTCGATGAAGAGGCGACGCGGCTCCACCTCGTCGCCCATCAACGTCTGGAACACCTCGTTCGCCATGAACGCATCTTCCACGTTCACCTTGAGCAGCGTGCGCGTGTTCGGGTCCATAGTCGTATCGAACAGCTGGTCGGCGTTCATCTCGCCGAGCCCCTTGTAGCGCTGGAGGTTGATCCCCGTCTTGCCGTCGGGCGAGAGACGCCTCGCGATCTCGTCGCGCTCCTTGATGTCGTAGGCGTAGTACGCCTCCTTGCCCTTGGCGACACGAAAGAGCGGCGGCTGGGCGATGTAGACGTAGCCCGCCTCGATCAGCTCCGGCATCTGTCGGTAGAAGAAGGTCAGCAGGAGCGTCCGGATATGTGCACCGTCCACGTCGGCGTCGGTCATGATGATGACCTTGTGGTAGCGCGCCTTCTCGATCGTGAACTCGTCCTTGATCCCCGTGCCGAGCGCCGTGATGATGGTGCGGATTTCCTCGTTGGAGAGCACCTTGTCGATGCGGGCCTTCTCCACGTTGATGATCTTGCCGCGGAGCGGCAGGATCGCCTGGAACTCGCGCTTGCGCCCCTGCTTCGCGCTGCCGCCGGCCGAGTCGCCCTCGACGAGGTAGATCTCGCACAGCGCCGGGTCGGTGAGCGAGCAGTCGGCCAGCTTGCCGGGCAGGTTGCCCACGTCGAGCGCACTCTTGCGACGTGTGAGGTCGCGCGCCTTGCGCGCTGCCTCGCGCGCCCGCGCCGCTGACATCGCCTTGTCGATCACGATGTTCGCCGTGCGCGGATGCTCCTCGAGATACTGCGCGAGCCACTCGTTCGCGCACGTCTTGACCGCCGACTCGACCTCCGAGTTGCCGAGCTTGGTCTTGGTCTGCCCCTCGAACTGCGGCTCCAGGACCTTGACGCTCAGCACCGCCGTGAGCCCTTCGCGCACGTCGTCGCCGGAGAGGACCGTCTCCTTGTCCTTCTTGGAGAGCGACGACTTCTGGATGTACTGATTGATCACGCGCGTCAGCGCGCTCTTGAAACCGGTGAGGTGCGTGCCGCCTTCGTGCGTGTTGATGTTGTTGACGAAGGAGAAGACGCTGTCCTGATAGCCGTCGTTGTACTGGAGAGCGAGCTCGATGCCGACGTCGTCCTTGGTCGTGTCGAGATAGATCACCTCCTGGTGCAGCGGCTTCCGGTTGGCGTTGAGGTGCTGCACGAACTCCCGCAGCCCGTTCTTCGCCAGGAAGGTCTCCTCCTTCTCCTGCTCGGCGCGCTCGTCCTTGAGCGTGATCGTGACGCCCTTGTTGAGGAACGAGAGCTCGCGAAGGCGCGATGCCAGCGTCGCGTAGTTGTAGACCAGCTCGGTGAAGATCAGGTGGTCAGGCTTGAACCAGACCTTGGTGCCAGTCTGCTTCTTGGGCACGTCGCCGAGCACCTTGAGCTTCGTCTGCGTGTCGCCACGCATGAAGTCCATGTAGTGCTCTCGGCCGTCGAGCTTGATCCAGACCTTGAGCCGCTCGGAGAGCGCATTCACGACCGAGACGCCCACGCCGTGCAGTCCGCCGGACACCTTGTACGACTCCTTGTCGAACTTGCCGCCGGCGTGCAGCACCGTCATCGCGAGCTCGACGCCGGGAATCTTCTCGATCGGATGCATGTCGACGGGGATGCCGCGCCCGTTGTCCTGCACCGTGATGGAGTTGTCGCCGTGAATCGTCACGTTGACGAGATCAGCGTAGCCGGCGAGCGCCTCGTCGATGGAGTTGTCGACGACTTCGTAGACGAGGTGGTGCAACCCACGCTCGGACGTGGAGCCGATGTACATGCCCGGACGCTTGCGCACCGCCTCGAGCCCCTTGAGGACGGTAATCTGGCCAGCACCGTATTCCTTGTGGGCCGCCTGGTCGTTCGTTTTGGTCATGAACTCACTCGCAGAAGTCGCCAGAGATCCAGCCGAATAAAGACCGAAAACACGGTCCTCTCACAGACTCGGCAATCTAACCAATTCTGCGGCGGAATGCAACACTTTTCGACGCGGCTAAGTGCCGATCATACAATGGCTTACAACGCGTCAGCTCCGACGCAGCAGCCAGCGGATCCGACGTACCGGTGCGCGCCCTTCCTTGGCGTTCAATGCGCGCAGCAACTCCGGCTCCATGAGCGACAGTTCGTTCATCCACGCGTTCGTGGTCACGCTCACGAACAGCGTCCCGTCGGCAGCGACTGAGAGCGGCTCGGTCACCCCGGCGATCTGCGCTCCAACGAGCGAACTCCACTCCGGAATGATCCCCGCCTGCTCGATCCGCGCCGCCACTCCGCTCTGCGCGAGCACCCCCGCGAGGACGTCTGCCAACGTCGACAGCTGCTTCTTGGCCGGGCTCATTCGCCCGTCCCGACTGCGGCCGGCGACGTGACAGGCAATACTTCCTCCGGATGCGCGATGCCGATCTCGCCGGCCACGATACGCCAGCGGTCCAGCTGTGTCAGCGCCGGCGGGATGTCGCTCTCGCGCGGAACGGTGAGCACCGTCTGCCCCATCCCGTGCTCCGCCAACAGTTCCAGGATCCGCCCAGACCGTCGGACGTCGAGCTCGGCGAACGGGTCGTCGAGGAGCAGTAGCGGCGCGGCACCGAGCCGCTCGCGCAGTGTCTCGCCCTCCAGCAGCCGCAGAGCGATTGCTCCCGTGCGCTGCTGTCCGGCTGACCCGAAGGCGCGCAGCTCGCGACCGTCGAGCGTCAGGACGAGATCATCGCGGTGCGGGCCCGTGTGCGTGAGCCCGCGACGCACGTCGAGCCCGCGCCGCTGCTCGAGACCTTCCGTCAGCGCATCGCGGACGGCGGCATGCTCATGCGCCGAGGGCTCCAGCCCAGTCGCGTAGCGCATTGCGACTGGCGACTGCTCGCCGATCGCCGCGCAGATCGCGGCGAACCTCGGTGCGGCGAGATCGGACCACTCCACGCGCGCGCGCCAGAGCACGGCGCCATGTTCGGCCAGCGGCGCCTCCCACACGGCGATGCGCTGCTCCGCCTTGCTGCCGCCCTGGCGGAACGCATCGCGGAGCGCGGCGTTCCGCTGGGCGAGCGCGTGGCGGTACCGCTGGAGCGCCGCGAGGTACGGGCGCGACGACAGCGCGAGGAGGATGTCGAGATAGCGACGCCGCGCGCTCGGCGCACCCGCCACGAGCTCGACGTCGGCCGGAGAGAAGAGCACGCAGGGCAGGGCGCCGAGCGCGTCGCTCAACCGTTGCGGCTCGGCGCCACCGAGCTTGACGCGCTTCCGCTTGCCCTGGCGCTCGAAGCCTGCGGAGAGCTCGTGGTGCACGCCGCCGTTCGCGCGCGCCGCGATGTGGAAGCCGGGCGCGCCGAACCGAACGACGTCCACATCGCGTGCGCCGCGCACGGAGCGCAGCAGGTGCAGATAGTAGATCGCCTCCAGGAGATTCGACTTTCCCTGGCCGTTCTCCCCCACGACCACCACGCCGGCCGCGGGAATGGTCAGGTCGAGCCGCGCGAGGTTGCGAAAGTCGCGCAGCGCGAGGGTGCGCAGCACGACGCGCCGCTCCTCGGGCCGGTCGGCGAGCCGCTCGTCGCTCACAGGCAGCAGCTCCGCGCCGCTGGCACCCACCACCTCACCTTCCCTTGAACGATGCCGTGCGCTTCTCGAGGAACGCGTGCATCCCCTCCGCCTTGTCAGCCGAAGCGGAGAGGAGCCCGAAGTACGCCGCCTCCAGTGCGATCGCATCGTCGAGCTCCATGTCGAGCCCGCGATCCACTGCCTCGATGCAGTGGGCGAGGGCGAGCGGACCCTGGGCCAGCATCGTCGTCAGCATGGTGCGCGCAGCAGCGAGCAACTCGGCCGCCGGAACGACGCGGTTCACGAGCCCGATCCGGTAGGCCTCCGCCGCGTCGATCATCTCGCCAGTGAGCAGGAGCTGCAATGCGCGCCCCTTGCCCACGAGCCGCGGCAGCCGCTGCGTTCCGCCGTAGCCGGGCACGATGCCGAGCTTGACCTCGGGCTGGCCGAACTTCGCCGTCTCCGAGGCGAGCCGAAGGTGACATGCCATCGCGAGCTCGCAGCCGCCGCCGAGCGCAAAGCCGTTCACCGCCGCGATGACGGGCTTGGGCGAGCTCTCGAACCGCCCGAACACCTGCTGTCCCCGCTCGGCGCGTGCCTTCCCGTCGACCGCCGTCTGGTCCGCGAGCTCCCCGATGTCGGCGCCGGCCACGAACGCGCGCCCCGCCCCAGTGAGCAGCACCCCGCCGACGTCGGTGCGCCGTCGCGCCTCGTCGATCGCGATGCCCAGCTCCGCCATCAAGGCGTCGTTGAGGGCGTTCAGTTTGTCGGGGCGATTGACCGTGATCGTGGCGATCCGGTCGGCGACGTCGAAGGTGAGCAGCTCGTAGGACATGATCTGGGCACGGGTCCGGGCAGGACGCTGAATCTACTGGAGAGGACCGCAAATTGCCCCGCTCGGCAATCGACTATGGCCGAATGGATCTCGCGAGCGGGGCCGAAGCACGCCTTCCGATACAGCAGAGCCGACGGACGGCGGATCACCGACGAGCGAACGCTTGCGCGGATCAATGCGCTCGCCGTTCCTCCTGCCTGGACCGACGTGCACGTCGCCGCGAGCGCACGCGCCGAGGTGCAGGCATGGGGGCTGGATGCGAAGGGGCGAAAGCAGTACCGGTACCACTCGCGAGCCGTCGAGCGTGGGCAGCTTCGCAAGTACTATCGGGTCCGCGAGCTCGCCAAGCAGTTACCCAAGCTCCGCGAGCGCATTCGGCGTGATGCAGCCTCGCGGACACCGACCAGGCGTGCGACGGCCGCCATCGTCGTCCGTCTCATCAGCGAGAGCTTCTTTCGTGTGGGGAGCGAGCGCTATGCGGAAGAGAACCGCACGTTCGGCATCGCGACGCTCCGCAAGCGACACGTCGAGATCGCGGACGGCCGCGCCGTGTTCTCCTACGTGGGCAAGAAGTCAATCAGTCAGCGGCAGGTCGTCGCCAACCCCGAGTTGATGCGACTGGTCGAGCGTCAGCTCGACTCGCCCGGCCCCAGACTCTTTCGCTACCAGGAGGACGGCCACTGGCGCGATCTCACGTCACGCGACGTGAACGCCTATTTGCATGAGACGCTGGGTGTGGCGTTCAGCGCGAAGGACTTCCGCACGTGGGGCGGCACGCTGCGCGCCGCGACCATTCTCGCCGAGCTGGGGCCGGCTGCCTCGCCGTCCGAGGCGAAGCGAAACGTCATGCTGACCATGAGGCTCGTGGCCAGTGAGCTCGGCAACACGCCGACAGTATGCCGACAGTCGTACGTACATCCGATGGTGATCGCGCGTTATCTCGACGACGGCGAAACGATCGCACTGACCTCGAAGCACCAGCCGCGTGCCGATGGATTCGCGCGCTCGCTGGAGGAGCACGCGCTGATCCGCTTTCTCGACAAGCACTTTCCCGAGCGCCGCCTCCGCGCTCGCGAAGCGGCCTAGGAGCGGAGTAGAGGTGCAGCAGAGCGCATGCGCGTCGAAACGCCGCCACTCGCCCGTTCGCCCCCTGCACGACGCGCAGCTAGCTTCGCTGCGTGTCCTTCGTAACCGAACGCATGCACGACGAGCCGCCGCAAGCCGCGCCAGCACCGCCACTGGAGCGGTGGGCGTCGCGCCTCGCCGTGGCGCTCCTCGCCGTCGTGCCGCTGCTTCCCTCGTTGCGGGCGCGGTTCGTCTACGACGATACGACCATCATCCGCGACAACCCCCTGCTACGCGGCTGGGGGGCGCTGCTTCGAGTGTGGGGCGAGCCCTACTGGCCAGGCGAAGGACCGAACTCGCTCGGCCTCTACCGGCCGCTGCACGTTGCTGCGCTGTCCACCGTCTGGAATCTTGGCGGCGGCGCGCCGATCTGGTTTCATCTGTACGCGCTCGCACTCGCGGCGGTCACGGCGCTGGCCGTCTTCTGGCTGCTGCGTCACGTGATCGGCGACACGACCGCGGCGCTGATCGCCGCGCTCTGGTTCGCGACGCAGCCGCTGCACGTGGAGGCGGTCGCGAGCGTCGCCAACACCTCCGAGCTGCTCGTCGTGCTGTGCACGATCGCTCTCGTCTGGTTGCTGGAACGGTTCTCTGCTCCCGACGCGGCGCATCAGTGGCGCCGCGCCGCTGCGGTCGGGGTGCTCTCCGCGTGTGCCCTGCTCGCCAAGGAGTCCGGGCTGCTCGCGCTGCCGCTGGCGGTGCTCACCGTCTGGGGCTCGCGCTCGAGAGCGGCCACGTCGGGCGCCGCCGTTGCAGTGAATTCACATGCGATGCACCTCTCCACCATCGTGCGCGACGGATGGCGCATCTGGCTGGCATGCGCCGTGTCGCTCGGCGCGGCGTTGGTAGCGCGCAGCGCGGTGCTCGGCGCGCCGGTCTCGCGACTGTCGATCGCCGCGCAGGGGCTCGATGGACTCGCGCCGTGGGAGCGGGTGCGCGTGATGCTGTCGCTCTGGCCGCGCATCGCGCAGATGCTCGTGTGGCCGAGCGGGCTCGCGCCCTACTATGGGCCAACGCTCGTGCCCGCGCATCGCGACGCGCTGGCCGCACTCAGCGCGTTGGTCGCGCTCGGGGTCGTGCTGCTCGGGGTCGCGCTCGCGCGGCGCGGCGATCGGCGCCCGCTGGTCGCGATAGGCTGGATCGTGTTGACGTATCTACCCGCCTCCAATCTGCTCGCCGCAACCGGACAGCTCCTATCGGACCGTACGCTCCTTGGCGCGACGGTGGGCATCGCACTCGCGATCGCGTGGTTGCTCCACCGTGTTCCGCGCGCCGCGCGCCGAGTCGGCGTGCTGCTGCTGGCCCTGATGATCGCGCGAGGCGCGTTCACCAGCACGAACTACGCAACCAGCTGGACGACGCACCGAAGCTTGTGGACACGCCTGGTGGCGACGTATCCGGAGGAGCATCTGGGCTACAAGCTGCTCGGCATGGATGCGCGTGCGCGTGGCGACACGATGGCCGCGCTCTCGGCGCTCGAGCGCGCGGTCGCAATGGCACCGACCGATCGGCAGGGTCGCTTCGAGTATGGCCAGCTTCTGTACTCGATGGGGCGCTACGCGGAATCGGTGCGCGTGCTGGCGCCACTCGCGCGCAATGGTGATGCGCAGTCGGAGCCGGGCTTCGTGGCGCTCTACCTGGACGCGGTGGGGCGAGCTGGCGGCGCGTCCGCGGTGGTCCAGGCAGCCACTCCGCTGGCGCGCTCGCCCGCCGCGGCCGCGGCCGCCTCGCTCTATCTTGGCGTCGCGAACGAGCAGCTCGGACGCATCGCCGCCGCCGATTCGGCGTACGCGCAGGGGCTGCGCGCGAATCCGGGCGACTCCGTGCTGCGCGCACGGCGCGCGGCGCTGGAGCGCTCGTCGGGTCGGTTGCACTAGGGTGCGCTCATGAGCCGCGCCGTGAGCGTCATCGAAGCAGTGCGCTGGTCGGACGATGAATCCGCGGTGGACATCATCGATCAGCGTCGGCTGCCGGTCGAGCTCGTGCGCCGACTGCTGCGCAGCGAGGACGACGTGTGCGACGCGATTGCGACGCTCGCGGTCCGCGGCGCACCAGCGATCGGCATTGCGGGCGCGATGGGACTGGCGGTAGCGATGCTGCCGCACGCACACCTTTCGCGTGAGGTGCTGCTCGCCGAGGTCGATCGTGCATCGGTCCGAATCGCGAGCGTGCGTCCGACCGCCGTCAACCTGCCGTGGGCCATGGAGCGCATGCGTCGCGCAGCGCACGCTCCGTCTGGCGATGGCGCCGAGATTCTCCGCGTGCTGCGTGAGGAGGCGACGCGCATCCTGGATGAGGATCGCGCAATGTGCCGGCGCATCGGCGAGCATGGACTCTCGCTGTTGCCACCCTCCGCGCGCGTGCTGACGCACTGCAACGCCGGCGCGCTCGCGACCGGTGGAATCGGCACCGCGCTCGCGCCCATCTATCTGGCCGCCGAGCTCGGGCGCGGCGTCAGCGTGTTCGCCGATGAGACGCGACCGCTGCTTCAGGGGAGCCGTCTCACCGCGTGGGAGCTCGTGCAGGCCGGGATCGACGTCACCGTCCTCGCGGACAGCATGGCCGCATCACTGCTGCGCGCCGGCCGAGTGGATCTCGTGATCGTTGGGGCGGACCGCATTGCGGCGAACGGCGACGTCGCGAACAAGATCGGCACCTACCCGCTCGCCCTCGCGGCGCAACGACATGGCGTTCCCTTCTACGTCGCGGCGCCGTGGAGTACTGTGGATGCCGACACTGCCACAGGAGACGAGATCGAGATCGAGCAGCGCGACGCCGACGAGGTGCGCGCCGGCTTCGCGATGCAGACCGCACCGGCCGGCGTCGCCGTGTACAACCCCGCCTTCGACGTGACGCCGGCGGAACTCATCACGGCCATCGTCACCGATCGCGGTGTGCACCGGCCACCCTATCGCTTCTCGCGCGACGGGCACCCAGCTCTCGCGGCGGGGTAGAGCAAGCAATGCCCGCAACCGATTCACGGTCCGCTCCAACCTCCGAAACGCTTGCCGGCCAGCTCGACGCGCACTGTGCGCGCCTGCTCGACTGTCGCCGCTGCTCGCATGCGCCCGGCATCCTGCCCACCGCGTCGCGCGCCCGGGCGCCGCGTGCGATGCTCGTAGGCCAGGCGCCAGGGCAGACGGAGGCTGCCGGCGGGCGGCCGTTCGCCGGCCGCGCCGGTCGAACGCTCTTCCGCTGGTTCGATCGCGTGGGTCTGGACGAAGCGACCGCGCGCGAGTGGCTGTACATCGCCGCGATCACGCGCTGCTATCCAGGGCCACATCCAGGTGGGCGTGGCGATCGCGTCCCCTCGCCTCGCGAGCGCGCACAGTGCGCCGACTGGCTGGACGGTGAGCTTCAGCTCATCCGCCCTCCTTTGCTCATCCCGGTCGGACGTCTGGCGATCGATCGGTTCCTTGGTTCGCGCCCGCTCGCCGAGCTGATCGGGCGCGAGCACGTGGTGACACACGCTGGAGGCAGCAGCGTCGCCATTCCGCTGCCGCATCCGAGCGGCGCCAGCAGTTGGATCAACGTGCCGGAGCATCAGCGGCTGCTCGAGCGCGCGCTATCGTTGATCGGTGAGCGACTCGGAACCAACGTATCGGCTGTCCGGAGCGTCGCGTGATCCGTGGCCTCGTGCTCGTCTTCTCCCTCTCAGGTCAGCCAACTCGTCAGCCGATGGGCGCTGGCGACCGCTGGTTCGCCTCCGACAAGGTGCAGCACTTCTTCAGCACCGCGTTCGTGCAGAGTATCTCCTACGGTGCGCTCCGCACCACCGGCCTGGGGCACGGCGCCGCGCTCGCGGGCGCCTCGCTGGCATCTGCTGGCGCGGCCGTGGGGAAGGAGCTGCACGACCTCGGCGGACGGGGCGATCCAAGCGTGAAGGACCTCGTCTGGGACGCCGCAGGTGCTGCTACGGCGACCGTGCTGCTCGTTCGGACGGTCCGCTAGCGCACCGGTTGCAACGTCGAGAGTCGCTGGACGGCGGCTCAGTAGGGGAAAGGCCGATGTGGGCGCCTTACCCAGAACCGTTATATTGCACAGCTTCAGTCTCCTTCCAGCGAGCACGTCCGATATGAATTCGGCGCGGACCAAGTTTCTCATCGGCGGCGCCCTGGTTCTGGGCACGGCCGGGTATCTCATGGCGACGTCGATCAACGACACCGGCATGTACTACCTCACGCCGACGGAGCTCTCGACCAAGCTCGCCGCCGATCCGACCTTCCGGAACACCGGGGTGAAGCTCGGAGCGCGCGTCGTGCCGGGGTCGATCAATCGCGTGCCGGGTGGAAAGGAGTACGCGTTCACCGTGAGCGACGGCGCGAGGACCTTCCCGGTCGTCTATCGCGGAATCGCCCCGGACACGTTCACGGACGGCGTGGATGTCGTCGTCGAGGGACGCATGGGCGAGGACGGCACTTTCCGGGCGACGACGCTGCTCGCCAAGTGCGCCTCACGCTACGAGAACGCCCCCGGCGATCCTGGTGCGCCGGGCGGCGACAAGTACCGGCAGACGCCGGGCTACAAGGCCGGAGCGCGCGCATGATCCTCATCGGTGAGCTCTCGCTCTGGGTGGCGCTCCTCATGGCCGGCTGGTCCATGGTGACCTCGTTCGCCGGCGGCGCGATGGCGCGCGAGGATCTCGTGACGAGCGGCCGGCGCGGGCTCTACGCAACGACGTCGATGGTCATCCTCGCGTCGATCGGACTCTGGACCGCGCTCCTGACGCACGACTTCTCTCTCAAGTACGTCGCGTCGAACACGAGCGCGAACATGCCCAAGGTCTACGTGTTCGCGGCGTTCTGGGGCGGCCAGGCGGGCTCGATGCTCTTCTGGGCGCTCATCCTCTCGTGCTATAGCGCGATCGCGATCTGGTCCGCACGCGACAAGGCGCGCGATCTCGCGCCGTGGGCCTGCGGCACGCTCGCGGCGATCCTGGTCTTCTTCATCGCCACCACCTGCTTCAAGGCCAACCCGTACGACCGGCTGAGCTTCGTCCCCGCCGATGGTCGCGGGATGAATCCGCAGCTCCAGAATCCGGGGATGGCGATCCATCCGCCCAATCTCTACTTGGGCTACGTCGCGACAGCGATCCCGTTCGCCTTCGCGATCGCCGCCCTCGTCACCCGCCAGCTCGACGCCGCGTGGCTGGGCATCGTACGTCGCTGGGCGCTCGTCTCCTGGTTCTTCCTCACCGTCGGCATCACGCTCGGCATGTGGTGGGCGTATGTGGAGCTCGGCTGGAGCGGCTACTGGGCGTGGGATCCGGTCGAGAACGCATCGTTCCTTCCCTGGCTCACGACCACGGCGTTTCTCCACTCGATCATGATCCAGGAGAAGCGCGGCATGCTGCGAAAGTGGAATGTCGTGCTGGTGGTGACGAGCTTCCTGCTCGCGATCTTCGGCACCTTCCTCACGCGCAGCGGCATCGTCGAGAGCGTGCACTCGTTCGCCCAGTCGCCGGTCGGCGTGTGGTTCGGCACCTTCTTCTTCGCCACCACCGCGGCGACGATCTACTTCGTCGCCACACGCTTGAAGGACCTCGAGGCGAAAGCCGAGCTGGAGAGCATGGTCAGCCGCGAGGCCGCCTTCCTCTACAACAACCTGGTGCTGCTCGGCATCGCCTTCTCCGTGCTCTGGGGCACGCTCTTCCCGATCCTCAGCGAGTGGGTGCGCGGCTCCAAGATCACGGTCGGCCCTCCCTTCTTCAACACGGTCAACGTCCCGCTCGGCCTGCTGCTCCTCGCACTCACCGGGATCGGTCCGCTCATCGCGTGGCGCAAGGCGTCGACGTCCAATCTCAAGCGCCAGTTCGCTGCGCCCGTGACGCTTGGCCTGGCGGTCGGCGCGATGTTGCTGGTGCTGGGGATGCGGAACTTCCACGCGCTGATCGCCTACACGCTGGTCGGCTTCGTGTCGGGCACCATCCTCCAGGAGTTCTACAAGGGCGTTGGCGCGCGACGGAGCATCCATGGCGAGGCGCTCCCGCTCGCCTTCATCAGGCTCGTGGCGCGCAATCGTCGCCGATACGGTGGCTACATCGTGCACGCCGGCATCGTGATCCTGTTCGCGGCCTTCGCGGGTCTCGCGTTCAAGAAGGACCATGACGTCCAGCTCAGGGCGGGTGAGGCCAAGGAGCTCGTCGATCCGCTTGGCCACCGCTGGCGCTTCGTGAGCCAGGGGACGTCCACGTCGGAGACGCTGAACCGCTTCGTCACTGCCGTTGGACTCGAGGTATTCCGCGACGGCGTGCGCCAGGGAATCGTCACGAGCGAGAAGCGGCAGCACTTCGACAGCAACAAGCAGCCGCAGTTCGAGCCCAGCACCGAGGTGGGGATCCGGACGTCGGCCAAGATGGACCTTTACGTCGTGCTCGCCGGCGTCCGCGACGAGACGGCCGAGCTGCGGATCAGCTTCAACCCGCTCGTCGTCTGGGTGTGGATCGGTGGGATGGTGATGGCGTTCGGCGGACTGATCGTGATGTGGCCGCAGGCGGAGCGGCGTCGCTCCGGTGGCTACGTGGCGACGCTGGCTCCGGCGGCGCGCGAGCAGCTCGTCGCTGCGCAGTGACCGGTCACATGCGCCGCCGCGAGTTCCTTGGTCGCGTGGCACTCGGTGGCGCGGGACTGCTCGCTGCGGGCGACCTCCTCGCGCAGTCGGGTGCGCCACCTGCTGCGGCGTCGCAGCAGAGCGGCTCGTCGAACCTGTTCGACATGGATCAGGGCGCGGCGAAGACGACCCGCCGCCCGCCCAGGCGTGACGCGGCGCCGTCGATGTCGGCCGATCAACGCGACGAGCTGGAGCATCAGATCCGCTGCCAGTGCGGCTGTACGCTCGACGTCTACACCTGTCGCACGACGGACTTCGCCTGCCAGGTGTCGCCGGCCATGCACCGCGACGTGATGTCGCTCGTCGAGGGCGGTTACGGCGCGCAGGAGATCCTCGATGCGTTCGTGGGGACATACGGCGAGCGCGCGCTGATGTCACCCAAGCGCGAGGGGTTCAACTGGGCGGGCTATCTCGTCCCGTTCGCCGCGCTCGCAGCCGGGGCTGGCGCCGTCGTCGTGGTGCTGAAGGGAATGCAGCGTCGCGCGTCGCTCGTCGCGGCACCACCGAGCACGGCGTCCGCGGTGGATGCCACCGACGCGGAGCGCTCGCGACTGCAGGCCGCCATCCGTCGGGACGAGTAGTCGATGCTCGCACTCATCGTCGGAACGCTGCTCGCGGTCGGCGCGCTGGCGTACGTTCTCTTCCCGCTGTTCGCCGGTGCCGTGATCTCGCCGCGCCGCATGGTTGCCGGTGCGCCAAGCGCCAGCGCCGACGAGCAGGAGGCGGTCGTCGCGCTCCGCGAGATCGAGTTCGACCGGGCAACCGGCAAGCTGAGTGACGCCGACTACGGTGAGCTCACGACGCGCTATACCGAGCAGGCGCTGTCAGCAATGCGACGTGGCGTCGTGGCGAGCGATGCGTCGGATGACGCGATCGAGGCGGCGGTGCTGGCTTACAGGAGCCGGCTCAAGAGCTGCACTGCGTGTGGGCCGCGCCCCGAACCGGATGCCGTGTATTGCTCGACGTGCGGTGGATACCTGCCGAGTGTGTGCGCAGGCTGTGGGGCCGCCGTGCACGAGGCCGGTGCGTCGTTCTGTGCGTCGTGCGGGCACCGCCTCGCGGCCTGAGGCTGTCAGCCCCGAACGACTACTGCACGGTCGCCGTACTCTGCGACAACACCGAGGCCACGGTGAAGTTCACCGTCTGTCCCCCGTTCACGAGCAAGGGTCCGCTCGACGCCCGCCCGTTGCCCCCGATCGGCGTCGCCACGATACGGAAGTCGGTTGCGATGATCGACGATCTCAGCGCAAAGCGCGATGAGGTGTTGCCAGTGACCGTTCCCACGCGCGTCGCGAGCCCACTACTGACCGCGTAGACGTCCACGTCGGCGAAGTTGTCGTTTCGCACGACAAGCGTCACACCGCCCGCCTCCTGCTCGGCGATGTCGTACGGGCTCGCCGAACGGCAGGCTGGTGTTGCGGCCGCCGCCAGCAGTGCGGCCATCAGGGTGAGGATGCGGGATCGGGCGTTGCGCATGCGGTGCCTCCGAAGCGGTTCGAGTGCTCGTCGTGCCAGCGGCACGCGTCACCAGAAAAGGCATGTGTGGTGCCAGCGCCGCCGCAACCTCCTCGTAGCGTAGCATCGTCTCATGCTGCATACGCCGAGCGTGGCTGACTACGGCACAGGCGCAGCGAGAAACGCCGGGTCGATCGTGGTCGAGAGCCCGATGTCCGACACTACCACGGTGGCCGCAATCGTCCTGTCGAACAGCAGCCGAATCACCCTCAGCCGAGTGGCATCGAACGCCGAAGCGTTCCTCCGGAAGTCGGCCAGCGGCATGATGAACGTCTGCGGCACCAGCTCGAACGTTGTGGCGAACCGCTGCTCGTCACGCCCCTCTCGACGGTACACCCTGGTGTCTAGCGGCCGGCGGATGGTGCCGAACCGGCTGAGCGGCAGTCGCGCGGCATGCCCGGCGGAATCGATCAGCTCCACCGTGATGTCGATCGGTAGGGTGTCGGGCGCCTCCTTCCTCTTCGGCGGCGCGGCAGGCGGCTTCGTCGATTCGTCCCTGATGGAGTCCTTGCTCGTCCGGCCCGCCCTGGCGAGCGCCGCCGTAGCGGTGTCCGTCGCGATCGATCGCGGAGCCGGCTTGTCGTTCGTTGCTGCCAGCGAGAGATAGATGACGCTGTTCACGTTCGGCTGGCGCGCCTCGCGCAGCGCATCAGGGATTGTGATGGTGTACGAGGCGGGTTTGCCGAGCCGGGTCGTGTCTGTTCCGGCGAGGCGATTGTTCCAGCCCAGCCAGACACCATTGTGCCGCTGGTCGTCCCCCCGGGAACGGTACGGAAGCACGCCCTCCTTCCACGTGCCGAGGCTGTCGCCGAGCAGCTCGACCCCGGGCGCGGTTCCGGTCGTGACGTCGATGTCCTCACCGAATTCGGCGATCGGCGCATAGCCGCTCTCCTGAAAGCGCGTGATGTACATCGTCTTGGGCAGCCAGTGCCCGGCCGTGCGGTGGTCCTCGAACAGGGGCAGGTATTCCTTTCTCCCGTGCAGCGTCGCCTCGAGAAACGCGGAGATGACGACCTTGCCGAACTGCCGCTGCTCCTCGGGCGGGATCAGCGCACGTAGATCGAGCGAACGTCCGCTCCGTGGCCCGTTGTCGTTGTTCTCCCAGACCGTGTTCCACTGGCCGTGGTTCGCGCGGTACATGTAGAACGCGGACTTGAACCAGGGCTTTCCGTCGGTGAAGCGAAGGCGCTCGAACTGCCGAAGTCCGTGGAATGTGGAGACGTCTCCGTCGTGCGAGCCGTGAATCACCAGATAGTTCACGTTCTCCAGCGGCGTGAACTGTCCGGCCGCCTTGTACTGGCCATCCACCGGCGCGATCGAGACGATGGACTTGATCGCGAAGCCGAATCCGAGCTTCTGCTTCGCGTCGTCCGGATAGAACTTGAGCTTGTTGAAGGTGGCGGCGAGCGGCGCCGCTTCACCTCCACGCGAGTGGCCCATCAGCGCGATGTTGCTCATGTCCACGCGATGATAGAGCGGACTACCCGTCGAGTCGTTGAAGCGCTTCCACGTTTCGAGATGCTTGAGCAGCAGCCACGCGCGTCCGTCGTTCTCTCCCGAGAGACCATTGATGAAGTTCTCATCGATGGACGCGAGGATGAAGCCGCGTGAGGCGAGCAGCTCGCCGAGGTATCCGTATCCGGGATCCGAGTAGTCCTCGAAGTTGTGATTGCCATGAACGACGAGCACGAGCGGAAAGGGGCCCGGGCCGTCCGGATACCAGACGCGCCCGTTCAGTGGCACGCGCTTCATGTCGAAGCCCCAGTACTTGTTGCGGTCTTTCACGTTGTCCGGCGCGATCGAGACGAACGGCGAGATGTCGACCGTCCGCGTTCGGAAGGTGATGGAGTCGCGGAACACGGACCGCTGGCGATCGGTGCCGCTCCCGTAGTACAGGCGGTTCACCTTCATCGGCCCGGCGTCGGCGGGATTCGGCGCTTCGATCGTCTGATGAGCGAGCACTCGTGGCGAGTCGTCCTTCGCCAGCTTGAGGGGCTGCGAGCAGGCGGCGAGCGTCGAGAGCGCGACGAGGGCTCGCTCCAGCCGGCGCAATGTGCTCATCGTCAACGCCAGCGAAGGGAGACGTGGTGTGCATAGCGACGCCCGTCGAAGAACTCGAGGGCGTAGTCCAGCGCGAGATGATCCGCGTTGAGTGCGCCGCCAACGGACACGGGATGTTGCGCGACGGACTCGGTGCGGCGAGCGCCGGCCCGCACGGCCACCGACCACCCCTCGATCCATCCGTACGCGGCCTCGACTCCACCGCCCCCACCGATCCAGTGCCCGCGCTCGAGCAGCTGCGCCGCCACTGCCAGGTCGAATGGGCCCGCCTGCTTCGGACGTGTCCACCCGAGCGTCGTTTGAATCGGCAGCCCGAGGCGGCTGTCGTCGCCGATGTTCTGCACTGCCGCCGCTGCGGTGCCGGAGAA
>JAYUTY010000141.1:0-2023 GCA_043754875.1 Gemmatimonadota bacterium | reverse complement strand
TGAGAGATCGCTGCGCGCTTCACCACGACTCACGAGAAGAGCCCGATGTTCACCACACTGATGGAATCCCGCGCCCCGGGTACGCGCCGGGTGGGCAGCACGATGCTCAGCCTGCTGCTGCACGGATTGATGATCGCGGGCGCGGGCGCGCTCACGATGGTCGGTCCTGCTAGCGCCGGCGACTCGCCCGCACACGAGCGCGAGCAGACGGCGATCTATGTCGTGACGCACGAGAAGACGCGCACGACAATCCCGCAGACCGCGACGCGCGCCGTCGAGTCGCCGCTTCACGAGCAGCTCGTCGGCCCGCCAGTGCATCCGTTCGTGGATGTCGTGACGCAGAACATTCCGCTCATCGACGTCAACACGAGCGACCACGTGACCGACGACATGGAGCTCGGTCGCACGGCTCGCTCAGGGCGCGGCATTCCGGATGGCTCGTTCGGGTCGGGCGGTGGCGTGCTCTCCGGCTCGGTGCTGAATGAGATGGAGGTCGATCGCGCGCCGCGCGTGCTTGGCGCCGCACCTGAACCCAGATATCCGGAGTTGCTTCGCGGTGCGGGGGTCACCGGTCGAGTGGTGGTGCAGTTTGTCGTCGATACGTTGGGGCGCGCCGAGCCAGCGAGTGTCCAGGTCATGGACGCGACGCGCGCGGAGTTCGCCGAGTCGGTACGGGCGGCACTGCCGCGCTTCCGGTTCGGCGCCGGCGAGGCGGCCGGCCGAAAGGTGCGCACCCGCGTGCAGATCCCGTTCGACTTCACGCTCCGCTGACGCCGGATGCACGCCGCGCGAGACGCTCAACCGCTTTGCGCGCCGTGGCAGCGCGAACTATCTTCGGAATCTGTTCGGCCTTACTGGAAGTGGGAGAAGCGCGATGCGGGTGGATGACGAGAGCACGTCGAGGGAGCCCGCACGAGGAGTTGGCCGGCGTACGTCGGCGCACGACGTCTCGACGTCTGGCGAGGGGAATTCGCCTCCAGAGTCGCTACTGAACCTTGCGGAGTGGTGGAGCGATCGTGCCGAGGATCTGCGACTCACCGCGGTGATGGCGGCCGCGCGCGCCGGAACCTCCAGCACGGTCGCGATCGCACGCCTGCGTCGCGAAGCGTGGGCGTGGGCGTCCGGTGCGGTCCGGTGCCGCACGGCGGTGGAATGCGACCACGTGGACGCGCTCGCCGCGTATCTGCTGCGGCGGTCAGGCGAGAGCGTCGTCGGCGCAGCCTTTCGCACGATGGCTGCCGAGCTCGCTGAACTTCGAGAGGTGCCGCGTGCTCGGCCGGGCGCATGAGTCGGAATGGAGAGAGACTTGCCTTGGCGAATCGACTCGCGTCGCTGGTGAGTGGGCGCGGCCGTCTCCATCAGAGGATCATCGCATGAGCATCTTCAGCAGCATCATGAGCAAGATCGTCGGCCACTCCGCGGCTCAGCAGTCGGCCGCGGACAATGCGGCCATGCCCGCTACGCCGGCCGCCTCCTACACGGCGCCCGCCGCCACGGCGGATGCGACGCCGGCGCCCGCTACCGCCTCGATCTCCAATGTGGATATCGCCGAGCGAATGGACGGGCTCGCGAAGGCGACGAAGCACGAATCCGATTGGCGGTCGTCCATCGTCGACATGATGAGCCTGCTGGGAATGGACAGCAGCATCACCAACCGCCGCGCGCTCGCCGCCGAGCTGGGATTCGACGGGGACATGAACGACAGCGCGACGATGAACGTCTGGCTGCACAAGGCCGTGATGCAGAAGCTCGCCGAGAATGGCGGCACCGTGCCGGCCGACCTGCTGGACTGATCGGCCGGATCGATCGCGAGGACATCGCTGGCCGAGCACGTGGGCCAGCATAGGCAGCCGGTCGGGCTCACACCCGACCGGCTGCTTCTATTTGCCTGACGTCGCCTGCGCGTGGTTGAGCGCCGCCACCATCGTCAGGCCGCCGGCAACGTTGCCAATCAGCGTCGGCAGCAGGAAGCCGCCGAGGATCTGGAGATCACTGCGGAGCGCACTCGCGTAGCGAACGCGGA
>JAYUTY010000140.1:0-6100 GCA_043754875.1 Gemmatimonadota bacterium | reverse complement strand
TGCTCAACGCGATCGAGGACCTCGCCGTCGATTCCGAACGCGCGCTGCCGATCGACTACTCGGACATCCGACGTCGTGTTCTGGCCGGCGAGCTGTAGCGTCCAGCCGTAGCCGCGAGCCAAGTCATTCGTTCGTACCGACCACAAGCTGAGCATACGAGGCATCGCGCCGTTGCTGGCGCGGCATGTGCACCCTCCCAGGGTAACCAGCAACACACCCGGAGGATGCACATGGATCGCGGCATTGATTTCTTGAAGGCGCAGGTTGCCAATTCGGTCATGCAGCACAGGACATTCGTCGAGAACCTCGTCGATCACGAGAAGCAGGCCGAGGACGAGCGGTTTCGCGCCCTCTGTGCCAGCTTCATCCCGAAGGCGTCGGCGCATCAGCAGATGCTCGAGGACTACGCGCAGGAGATCGGCGCCACCGAGGGCGCAGCGAAGAAGATGCTCGGCAAGGCGCTGGGCATGGCACGCGACCTCGCCGACGCAGCGCGCGAGAGCGACTTCCTTCGCCTCGTCGGTGACATCGTCACCGCGCGCCAGAGCGAGGACACCTTCAAGACCTTCCGCGAGGCGGGTCGCACGCTCGGCATCCAGCGCCTCGCGCAGATCGGCGAGCAGGGCGAGCGCGATCACGACGACTACACCAAGCAGGCAAACCGCCTCTGTCAGCAGCTCTTCGTCGAGTACGTGCGCCAGGGTGACACGGCCGGGCTCAACATCTCCCCGACGATGAGCTCGAGCAGCGACATGTCGAGCGGTATGTCCGGGGGTATGTCGAGTGGCACCTCCACGGGCGGCTCCTCGGGCGGCTCACTCTGACATCCTGATGGACATCGTGCGGCGCGAGACTAGCCCCGCTCGGTGAGCTGATCACGGAAGAACGCCGGGAGCGCGAGTGGCACACACTTTCGCTCCCGGCTACGTTTTCGGGCATGACCGACGTCGTCGCGCTCGCCGCCGAACTCCTCGCCCTGCAATCATCCACCGGATCCGAGGGGCCCGCGGTCGACTTCGTCACCCGCTGGCTCATCGCGCGCGGATGGAACGTCACCACGCAGGAAGTCACGAAGGGGCGCGCCAATGTATGGGCCTCGCGCGCCGGCGGCGGCGTGACCCTCTCCACGCATTTGGACACGGTTCCACCGTACATCCCGCCGCGCCTCGAGCATAATCGACTGATCGGTCGCGGCGCGTGTGACGCAAAGGGGATCGCGGCCGCGATGCTGTGCGCCGCCGAGGCGCTCCTGGCGGATGGGGAGGAGCGAGTGGACCTCCTCTTCGTCGTCGGAGAGGAGAAGGGATCGGACGGAGCGCGCGCCGCGAATCACCTCCCCGCAACGAGCCGCTTCCTGATCAACGGCGAGCCCACCGAGAGCAAGCTCGCTTCCGGCGCCAAGGGATCGCAGCGCGTGCACCTTCGCACCCGTGGACGAGCCGCGCACTCAGCATACGCGGAGCTCGGAGTCTCGGCGATCGAGCCGATGCTCGAGCTGCTGCCCACGATCAAGACGCTTCCCCTCCCGACCGATCCCGTGCTCGGCAAGACCACGGTGAACATCGGGACGATTCACGGTGGCACGGAGGCGAACATCATCCCCGCGCTCTGCGAGACGGAGTTGATGTTCCGCATCGTCGGCGACGTCGCGCCCCTCCGCGAGGCGGTCACTCGCTGGGCCGATGGAAGCGCCGAGCTCGAATGGGGCTCGCACATTCCCGCGCAGCATTTCCACACGATCGAGGGCTTCGAGGTCGCGCCCGTCGCGTACACGAGCGACATCCCGCTGCTGAGCCGCTGGGGCACGCCGCTCCTCTTCGGGCCCGGCTCAATTCACGTGGCCCATACGACGGAAGAGTTCATCGACGTTCATGAGCTTCGCGCGGCGGTCGATGCCTACGCTCGCATCGCGCGAGCGGTGCTCGCCTCATGAGTGCCGCCCTCGACAGTCGTCTCCCCGTCGCCGTCCTCGGCGCGACGGGCGCCGTCGGGCAGAGCTTCATTCGCCTGCTTGCCACTCATCCCTGGTTCCGCCTCACCGAGCTGGCCGCCTCGGAGCGGTCCGCGGGCCGCGCGTACGCGGACGCGGCGCGGTGGATCGGTTCGGAGGCGATGCCGGAGACGGTTCGGAGCATGGTCGTGCGCAGCTGCGATCCCGCCGATATCACTTCGCCCCTCGTCTTCTCCGCGCTCGACTCGTCGGTCGCGGGCGATGTGGAGATCGCCTTTGCACGCGCCGGGCGCATGGTGCTCAGCAACGCGAAGAACTACCGCATGGACGTCGACGTGCCCCTCGTCATCCCCGAGGTGAACGCCGACCACCTCGCGATGCTCGACGTGCAGCGCGCGCGACGCAACTGGTCCGGCGGTATCGTGACGAATGGCAACTGTGCCGCCATCATGGCCGTCATGGCGCTCGCTCCCCTGCACGAGGCGTTCGGCGTGCGCCGGCTCTTCGTGGCGACGATGCAGGCGGTCTCCGGCGCCGGATATCCGGGCGTCCCGTCGCTGGACATCCTCGGCAACGTCATCCCGTTCATCAACGACGAGGAGCCGAAGATCGAGAGCGAGATCCAGAAGATGCTCGGCTCGCGCGGCCCGGACGGCTTCGTTCATGCGCCGATCACGATCAGCGCGCACGCGAACCGCGTCGCCGTCGAGAACGGCCACACCGTCTGCCTCTCGGTCGAGTTCGAGCGCCATGCGCGTAGCCCCGAGGTGCTCGACGTACTGCGCGAGTGGCGCGGCAACCCCGCTGCCCGTGGCCTCCCCAGCTCGCCCGAACTGCCCGTTGCGCTGGCAACGCTGCCCGATCGGCCGCAGCCGCGCCGCGACGTCGACGCCGGCAACGGCATGACGGTCACGGTTGGCCGTGTTCGCGACGACACGCTGTTCGACGTCAAGCTGGTCGCGATGGGGCACAACACCGTGCGCGGCGCTGCAGGTGCGTCCGTGCTCAACGCCGAGCTGCTCGTCTCCACGGGTCGCGTGAGCAGCGCGTGATCGTCTGCAAGTTCGGCGGGACCTCGGTCGGTGATGCGGCCGCGATCGACCGGACCGCGACGATCATCGCCGCTCGCCGTGAGCGCCGTCCCGTGGTCGTCGTCAGTGCGCTCGGTGGCACTACCAATCAGCTCCTGCAGATCGCCGAGCAGAGTGCGAAGGGACAGCTCATCGGCGCGCTGCGCGCGGTCGAAGGGCTGCGTGACCGACACCTGAGTCAGGCGACCGAGCTGCTGCGCGATGACGTGGGCGAGTGTGATGAGACTTGCGCGGATCTGTCGGCGATGTTCGACGAGCTCGCGCAGCTTGCCGAAGCGCTGCGCACGCTGGGTGATCTCACGCCGCGTTCGCTCGATGCGATCGCGTCGCTCGGCGAGCAGCTGTCCTCCGTGCTCGTGGTCGCCGCTTTCAAGCGGCGCGGCCTTCCGGCGGAGCATGTCGATGCGCGGCAGGTGCTGATCACCGACGCGCATTACACCCGCGCCGAGCCGCAGGTGGACGCGATCAACGAAGCGTCGCAGCGATTGCTCATGCCCCTCCTGCGCGAGGGCCGCATCCCGGTGCTCGGCGGCTTCATCGGCTCGGCGCAGGGCACTGGTGTCACCACGACGCTTGGCCGCGGCGGCTCCGACTACAGCGCATCCCTCATCGGGGCGGCGCTGCAGGCCGAGGCGATCGAGATCTGGACCGACGTCGACGGAATGCTCACCGCCGATCCTCGTGTCGTGCCCCACGCGAGCGTGCTCCAGCGGATCGGCTTCGAGGAGGCGTCGGAGCTCGCGTCGTTCGGAGCGAAGGTGCTCCATCCGAACACGATCGCGCCCGCGGTGATGCGCGGCATCCCGGTGTGGGTGCTGAACTCGCGCCGGCCAGACGGCGCGGGAACGCTGATCACCTTCGACGCGCCGCGCCGTGCGGTGAGCGCCATCGCCGGGAAGAGCGGCGTGACGCTGCTGAAGGTCCGCAGCGCGCGCATGCTTCTCGCCGAAGGATTCATGCACCGCTTCTTCGGCGTGTTCGAGCGACATCATACGTCGGTCGATGTCGTGTCCACATCGGAGGTCAGCGTCTCCGTCACGATCGACGACGCTTCACAGCTCGAGGCGCTCGTCATCGACCTTCGCGCGCTCGGCGACGTGACGGTCGAGCGCAATCGCGGCATCGTCTCCATCGTTGGAAACGGGTTGAGCGACGGCGGAGAAGCCATGTCGCGCGCGCTGTCGGCGATCGGCGGTATTCGCGTGCACATGCTCTCGCTCAGCGCGAGCGGGATCAATCTCACCGTGGTCGTCGATGGGGAGCAGGTGAAGCCGGCGATGCAGCGTCTCCACTCGGCGTTCTTCGAGGAGCACGCCTCGTGACGCGGCTTGCGCTGATAGGCATGGGCCGAATGGGGCGTGGGATCGCCACGCTCGCTCCTGATCGCGATTTCGAACTCGTGGCCACGCTCGGTCGCGCCGATCACATCACGCGCGATAGCCTGCGCGGCGCGGACGTGGCCATCGAGTTCACCACCGCTGGCGCTGCCCCGGACAACGCGCGAGCCTGTGCGGAGTGCGGCTGTCCAGTGGTCGTCGGTACGACTGGCTGGAACGCCAGGTTGGACGAGGTGCGCGCGAGCGTCCTCGCCGTGAACGGTGCGCTGCTCACAGCGCCCAACTTCTCGGTCGGGGTCGCGATCTTCGACCGTGTGGTCGCCGAGGCATCGCGGCTGTTCGCTGGAGTGGCCGGGTTCGAGGCGTGTCTCGTCGAGACGCACCACTCCGCGAAGCGGGATGCGCCGTCCGGCACCGCGATCGCGCTCGCTGCGACCGCAGCGCGCGAGCTCGGTCACCCGCTTCCGGTCACGAGCATTCGCGTTGGCTCCGTGCCGGGCACTCATGAGCTTCTCTTCGACGCGCCGTTCGAACAGGTGCGACTGGTCCACGAGGCGCGAGACCGCCGCGTCTTCGCGGAAGGGGCGCTCGTCGCTGCGCGCTGGCTCGTAGGGCGCCGAGGAGTCTTCACGATGCAGGACGTCATCACCTCACAGACTTCCTCCACGGAGCATCCGTCCTCATGACTGCGAACAAGCTCGTCGGGTGCGGAACGGCGCTCGTGACACCCTTCACGAGCGGCGGGGCTCTCGACGAGCGAGCGCTGCGCGGCTTCGTCGAGTGGCAGATCGACGAGGGCATCGACTTCCTCGTGCCGTGCGGATCCACGGGCGAAGCCGCGACGATGACGCCGGCCGAGCATCGACGCGTCGTCGAGATCACGGTCGAAGTAGCTCGCGGACGGCTCCCGGTGGTGGCCGGCGCCGGAGCGAACGACACGGCGCGCGCCATCGCGCTGTCACGCGCCATGGCGGATGTCGGCGCGACGCATCTGCTGCACGTCTCCCCGATGTACAACAAGCCGCCGCAGCGGGGAATCGTCGCGCATTTCGAGGCGATCGTCGATGCGGTTGCACTGCCGATCGTCATCTACAACGTGCCGGGCCGCACCGGGAGCAACATCGAGGCGGCCACGACGCTCGAGCTCGCGAGGCATCCGCGCATGGTCGCGGTCAAGGAGGCGTCAGGCAACCTGGCGCAGGTGACCGACATCATCACCGGCGCGCCCGACGACTTCGCCGTACTCTCGGGCGACGATGAGCTGACTCTTCCGATTCTCGCGCTCGGTGGAGTCGGGCTCGTGTCCGTCGTCTCGAACGTCGTGCCGCGCCAGATGTCCGAGCTCGTACGCGTGGGCCGAGACGGGGACTTCAACGCGGCCCGTGCGCTGCATCGCACGCTGCTGCCATGGATGCGCGCGGCGTTCGTGGAATCCAATCCGCTGCCGGTGAAGGCAGCGCTTGCAATGATGAACCGCATGGAGAACGTGCTTCGGTTGCCACTGGTGCCCATGTCCACCGCGCATGAGGACGCCGTGCGGGCCGCGCTTCGGCGCGCGGGAGCGCTCGCATGACGAGCAGCGAGGGCCGCGCACTCGACGAGGAGTTCATCGCCCAGCTTCTTCGCTACGCCGACACCCCAGCGGGCGAGCCGCTGCCTCACGACGCGGAGCATGTGGTCGATGCGCTGCTCGGCGCGCTCGAACGCGGCGCGGTGCGTGC
>JAYUTY010000139.1:0-6109 GCA_043754875.1 Gemmatimonadota bacterium | reverse complement strand
TGCCCAGCAAAGTGTGACCTACGGCGTTGACTGGACGCCACACTGTGCCGCTTCGGCGCCCCATTCCGAGCAGCATGCCGAGGATCGCCGCCGCAGTCACGCACCCATTCGCGATTCCCCGGCCGACGAAGGCAGGAACGCGATCACTCATCGCGGCCACGGGTGCGGGGCGCGAGGCGGCAGCACTGGGGTCGGACGTGACGGGATCGGCAACGCGTGCACGCGCGAAAGGAATCGCAGATCGCCGAGCGAGGGAAGTGGGCAATGGAAAAGAAATGCGCCCGCTTCACAGCGGGCGCATTCTCGCGGGATCGGTCGATCGCTCAAAGAGCGAGCGTCACCCGAGCTGCTACTGGATCTGTCCCTCGGGTACCGCCGTGCAATCGCTCTCGGTCGCCGGATCACATGCGCGTCCCGAGGACGTCATGAAGCCGCTGAAGTGCTTGGCGCGGCGCATCGACAGGCCAAGGCGAGTGTCCACGTAGGTGCGCATCGTCGCATCGATCGCCGACTCGTCGAGCGTCTCGCCGCCGATGCTCCTGGCGTACAGGATGTTGAACTTACCGAGGTCGCCGGTCGCACCGATGGCCGCCGGGGAATACATGATCATCCAGACCCAGTGGCTCGGATTGTCCGAAGGCACGAAGCGCAGTGCCGGGGTGAAATCCACCCACACGTGCCCCAGTGCGTCGCTGCGGACTTCGGCGTGCACGTTGACGTTGCCCCTGACCGGTGAGCACGGCTCGTCCCAGTGCCCGTCGCCGTACGTGCTCGACTCCGGATCGCAGATGCTGCGGGCGGGGAAGATGACCACGTGATTGCCGGCGAAGAACGTTCCGCCGGACGGTGTCACCGTAAAGTCGGCGGACGTGTTACCGAGGCTGCCACCGCTGAGGCTGAGTTCAGGATGCCCGGAGGGGGCCAACCTCATGGTGGCCGGCGACGCCGGTGCAGTCGGCGACTCGAGCGACGGCGAGCTCACTCTATCCTGACAGCCCACCAGCACCAACAGGGTGGCAAGCGTGCTGACGGTCTTCCAGTTGGGACGGCGCATTGGGAACACCCGCAGGTGCGATTGCGGAGTAGGGCGACAGAATGCGCACCCTACCCACATGACTGAAAAAGGCCTCCCTGCGCAGCGTCGCGCACCGGCATGCAAGCGCCGCTCGCCCGGACCAACGTGCATCCCGGCTCCACCAAATATGGGGCCGACGCCCGATCGGTCAATAGTGGGTCAACTGTCGCCTTTCAATACAGCGAAGCGAGCGCGGATCTTCGGATTCGCGAGCACGTCCGGGTGGTTCTCGTAGCGCGCCACCGCATCATCGATCAGCATTCGGGCGTGGGGGCGAAGCGCCATCCCGAATTCGGCGGTGAGCCAGGCCGAGCCCAGGACGTCGCTCGCATCAGCGAGTGGGAGGGAGACGGCCAGCCGCTCGACGGCGGCGCGTATCTCGTTCCGCCGGATGAGCAGGTGGAGGTTGAGCGCCTCGATCAGCTCCCGACCCTGGAACCATTCCACCAGCCGCTCCGTGAGCGCCTCCGCGCTGGAGAGCGACTGCTCCGCGCCGGCGAAGTCGCCGAGCTGGAACTGGCAGAGACCCAGCCCGGCGTGGGCGCCTGCCTGGATCGGCACCTGACCGATCCGCTCGGCCAGGCCGACGACGAGATCATAGGTGTCCGATGCCTCGCGGAGATGGCCGTGATCGCGCTCGAGGTCGGCGAGATTGTACGTCGCGTAGAGCTGCTCCTCACTGTTCTGGACGACGGACATGAGCCGGAGTGCTTCGGAGAAGGCGCGAAGCGCTCCGTCGTAGTCGCCCAGACGGCCGGCCAGGACGCCCAGGTTGAGCTCCGCCCGCCCCCACGACTCGACGATGCCAGCGGTGCGCGCCTGCTCCACGGCGACGATCAGAACCTGCCTCGCCTCGTTGAGGTTGTTGTTGATCATCTCGAGCACGCCGATGTTGTTCAGGCCACGCACGCGCCGGAACGCATCACCGAGCGCGGTCGCGATGTCGAGGGCGCGGGTGAACAGCTCTCGCGCGCGCGGCGCGTTCTCCAACTGGATCGTGACGGCCAGCCGGTTCGACGCATCCGCCAGCAGCAGCGCGTCGTCTCCGCGCTCGGCGATCTCCAGCGCCTCCTCGGCGACGCGCTGCGCCGCCCGGAGGTCGCCGAGGCGCCAGTGCAGCTGGGCGATGAGCAGCAGCAGGGCGGCGCGCTCCATGTCGGCGCTCATGGCGCTGGCCTCCGCCTCCAGTGAGAGCAGCTCGGTGAGGGTCTCCTGCGCGCCCTCGCCGCGCTTCATGCGAACCAGCGCGCGGGTACGCTTGAGCTGGAGGGCCTGCATGTGCTCGCCCTGACCTTCGTACCACGCCAGGGCCTCGTCGCAGCGCGCCTCTGCCTCCTCGTACCGTCCCGCAACCTCTGCCAGCGTCGCCATCCGCACGCGCACTTCCGCGAGCGCCGCGGGGGTAGGCGCGGTGCGCTCGGCGGCGGCGAGAAGCTCGGCCGCCGCCCCGGACTCGTGCACCGAGAGCGCGTGATCGACGGCGCGAATCGCAAAGGTGTGCGCTTCGAGCTGGTTGCCCGCCAGCTCGTAGTGGTCGGCGATCTCGGCCGGGGGCGCGCGCTCGGTCGTCGCCAGCAGATGCGCCACCTGCTCGTGCAGCGCCGCCGATCGGGCCGCCGTCAATGGCGCGCGCGCCGCGCGCGCGATCTCGTCGTGCGCCACGATGAAGGCGGCGCGATCGCGATCGTATGTCGGGACTAGCAGCCCCGCATCCACCAGCTGTCGCGTGGCGTCCTGCGACTCGCCGTCACCGAGTGCCATGCCCCGCAGCAGCGACTCGCCGAACTCGCGGCCGAGCACTGACGCGACCTCGAGCACCGCACGCGCGACCGGCTCCAGCCGCGCGAGACGGCGCGCGATGAGCGCCGGGCCCGACACGGCGGGCGGCAGCTCGCTGGCTACCCCCCACTGCCACGCGCTACCCGTCCAGGTCAGCTGCCCGCCCTCCACGAGGTCGCGCACCAGCTGCGTGAGCACCAGTGGGCTCCCTTCCGAATGCCGGTAGACGTATGCGACGAGCTCACGACTCAGATCGCTCGTGCGAAGCGTCGACTCGAGCCAGCGCTTGACGTCATCGCGCGTGAGGTGCGTGAGACGGACCTCGTGGTGGCGCGGTCGGCTGCTGAGCCGGCTCCACTGCTCGAGCCGATCGTCCGCCTCGTGGCCCGTCTGGAATGTCAGCGCCAAGAGGATTCGCTCACTCTCGAGCTGCGTGATCAGCGACTCGAGCGCATCCCACGACGCCGCGTCCGCCCACTGCACGTTCTCCAGCAGCAGCACGAGCGGCCGCTGCTGCGCCGCGAGCCGGAGGAAGTCAGCCAGCTCCTCGAAGAGATGCGTCTTGCTGCCCCCGTGCGTGGCGTCCTCCGGCCCGTGCTCGAGTGACGGGTCGAGCGACGAGAGCTCGCGCCAGATGCGCGTGCTCTTGACCGGAAGCCGGCGGACGGCGTGCAACACCTCGCTCCAGAGCGCATACGGGGACGGCAGGCGATGGGCACGGCACGCGCCGACGACCATCGATCCGCCGCGCAGCCGCACCTCGGGTTCGAGGGTCCGGATGAGCGAGCTGGCGCCCACGCCGGACTCGCCGACCACGGCGACGACGCGTCCCACGCCGCGCACCATGTCGTCCAGGAAGTCAGTGAGCTGCGCCACCGGCTCCGCGCGCCCGATGAATCGAGTGACATCGAGGGGGCTGGCCTGCGGCGCGGAAGCGGCGCGTGCGCCATCGCTGCCAGCCTCGCGCCGAGCGGCGCGGGCACTCTCGAGCGCCGCGTCGAACAGCGATTCGTCCGACGACTCACCGGATTGCGGCAGCGCGGCCAAGCCGAGGGCGAGCGTGATGCGCAGCGAGCGGTCCGCGCCGCCGGCGGAGAAGAGATGTGTGCGCGTGGCGCCGAGCAGGCGGTCGGCGATGACGACCGCGCCTGCGAGGGTGGACTCCACGAGGAGCACGAGCTCGTCATCGCGCGTTGCCACGACGTCGGTGTTGCGGAGAATGCGCCGGAGAAAGATGACGAGCTCGCGATGGAACGCGTTGGCGTGCGCATCCCCCAGTCGTTCCCGGAGTGCTGAGGCAGCATCCGGGCACAGGGAGCAGACGACGAGCTCGCGCGTGGCGCGCATGGCGCGCGTGTCGCGCGTGGCGCGCGTGGCGCCAGCGTGCGCGACGAGCTCGTCGTAGCTCATCTGGCGAGCGAAGTCGTCGGAGGGAGTGAGCGGACTGATCAACGTTCGCCGGTGGGAGGGTGAGGTCGTGTTCGCGCGACGACGCTGGCGACGCCAGGGAAAGCGTAGGACTGGTTGGTAGCGTCCCGCAAGAGCGACCACCGACCTCATTGCCATCTTAACGAACGACCGCGAGCGTCGTCTCTCTCGGGAACCTCAGACAGGTGCCGGTCATGACCTCTCGCTTCGCCCTCTCGACAATCACGCCGCTCCTGCTCGCCGCATGCGCCGGTGCCGCGCACGGCCCCGTCAGCAGCACGGTTGGCACCACCGTTCGTGGCCCCGCTGGCGAAAGCACGCACGCACCGTACGTCGTCGTGCCGCCCACCGAGCCGAGAGAGCAGACGGCCGATCAGCAGGTGCAGCAGGTGCTCAATCGGCTCGCGTTCGGCGCGCGTCCTGGTGACGCAGCGCGCGTTCGCGCCATGGGCGTGGACCAGTGGATCGCTCTGCAGCTCGCGCCGGACCGGATCGACGACAGTGCGGCCGACCGCATCGTCGCCTCGTACGAGATGCTCGGACGTCCGACGACGGAGTTCGTCCGGATGTACGAGGGGGGCCAACAGGCGCTACGACAGAAGGGCAAGGTGCTCGCGCAGGAGGGGGACAGCGCGAGCAGGAAGGACATGCGCGCGGAGCTGCTGCGCGACGATCCGGCATTGCGCGACCGAATCCGGCAGAACCAGCGCATCCTCGGCGACGTGCAGTCGGCGAAGCTGGCGCGCGCCGTGGGAAGCGACCGTCAGCTCGAGCAGGTGATGGCCGATTTCTGGGAGAATCATTTCACCGTCTTCGCGGGCAAGGGGATCACGCGACTGTTCCTCCCGGCCTATGATCGCGACGTCATCCGACCGTTAGCCCTGGGCCGGTTCCGCGATCTGCTCGGTGCGGTGGCGAAGAGCCCCGCGATGCTCTTCTATCTCGATCAGTGGCAGAGCGCCGCGGACTCGCTGCACCCGACGCTGGCCCTGGCGCGCCGCGCGCCGTTGCGCGCCCGGGTCGGCGCGCCGATGCCCTTGCGCCCGGCGGCGCGGCGGCGCGGGCTGAACGAGAACTACGCGCGCGAGCTGCTCGAGCTGCACACGATGGGCGTGGATGGCGGCTACTCGCAGCAGGACGTGATCGAGGTGGCTCGCGCGCTGACCGGGTGGACGATGAACCCGCGCCAGGGCGCCGAGTTCGTCTTCCGGCCCGAGATCCACGACGCGGGGCAGAAGGTGGTGCTCGGGCACGTGTTGCCGGCAGGGCGCGGCATCGAGGACGGCGAGGCGGTGCTCGACATCCTCGCGCGCGATCCGCACACCGCGCGATTCATCGCTCGCAAGCTGGCGACGCGCTTCGTGAGTGATCAGCCGCCGGCGGCGCTGGTCGATCGCGCCACGGCGACGTACCTGCGCACGGATGGCGACATCCGCGAGGTGGTGCGGACGATCGTCACGAGTCCGGAGTTCTTCAGCCGCGCGGCGTATCGCAGCAAGGTGAAGAGTCCGTTCGAGCTCGTGGCCTCCGCGCTGCGCGCGGTGGGCGCGCAGCCGGATACGACGATGCGCTCCGCTCAGCTCGTCGCCTTCCTCGGTGAGCCGATCTTCGGCCACCAGGCACCGAACGGCTGGCCGGAGACCGGCGAGTCATGGATGAACAGCGGGGCGATCCTGAATCGCATCAACTTCGGGCTGGCGCTAGCGTCGGGCCGACTGCCGGGTGCGAGTGTGGCACGGTGGGGTGACGCGGACCATCTGAGGAGCGCGACGCGCGAGCAGCAGGTGGACGAAGTTGTGAGCGCATTCCTCGGCGGCCAGGCGTCTC
>JAYUTY010000138.1:0-6109 GCA_043754875.1 Gemmatimonadota bacterium | reverse complement strand
CGCGCCATCGGCTCGGCGATCGTCATCAGCACGTACGTCGCGCGCTCGGTGTAGCGCGGCTCGAGCAGCAGATCGCCCAGCACGAGCAGCAGTTCAGTAGCGAGCGAGCCTCCGCTCGGTGTCGCGTTGTCGGTGGACTCGCGCGGGCGCGTCACCAGCATCTCCGCGTCCGATGCCGTGTCGAAGAAGGCGCCCGCGTCCTCGTCCCAGAACCACGCGAGAATCGAATCGGTGAGCTCCCGCGCGCGATCCAGCCAGATGCGCTCGAAGGTGAGCTGGTAGAGCGCGATCGCGCCCAGCGCGACGGCGGCATGATCCTCCAGGAAGCCCGGGATCTTCGCGACGCCATCACGCGCGGTGCGCAGGACGCGCCCGTCGCGCACCATCACACGGAAGAGGAATTCGCCGTTCTGCACCGCCATCGCGCGCAGGTCGTCGTCGCCGAACGCACGCGCCGCCTCGGCCACGCCACGCAGCATCAGTCCGTTCCAGGCGGCGAGAGTCTTCTCGTCGCGCGCGGGTCGCACGCGCCGCTCGCGTGCCTCGAGCAGGATCCGGGACGCCCGCTCCACCGCCGTACGCAGCTCGAATTCCGTTACTCCGTGCGCAGCGGCGAACGTCACCGGATCCTCGGCCACGTGGAGGATGTTGCGCCCCTCGAAGTTGCCATCGGCGGAGGTGCCCCAGTAGGCGCGCAGCAGCTCTGCATCCTCACCGAGCAGCGCGTCCAGCTCGCCGATGTCCCAGACGTAGAAACGTCCCTCGTGTCCCTCGCTGTCGGCGTCGAGCGACGAGTAGAAGCCACCATCCGGCGACGTCATCTCGCGCGACAGCCAGCCGAGCGTCTCCTCAGTCACTCGGCGCACCTCGGCGTCGTGCGTGGCCTGCCAGAGATGCGCGCCCAGGCGCACGAGCAGCGCGTTGTCGCTCAGCATTTTTTCAAAGTGCGGCACGAGCCAGTAGCCGTCCGTGCTGTAGCGCGAGAATCCACCGCCGACCTGATCGTAGATCCCGCCGCGCACCATGTGCCGGAAGGTGTGCGCCACCATCTCCAGCGCCTGCGTCTCGCCCGTGCGCGCCCACTGCCGCAGGAGGAAGTCGAGCGCCATCGTCGGCGGGAACTTGGGCGCGTCGTCGAAGCCGCCGAACCGCGGATCGAAGCGCTGGACGAACGCCGACATGGCGCGCGAGAAGAGCCGCTCGTCGAGCGCGCCGGTCACACCCGTGCGCGCGGCGCTCGCGTCGTACAGCTCGCGCATGGACGCCGTCGTGCGCGCCACGCTGTCCTGCCGGTCACGCCACGCATCCGCCACGCCATCGAGCACTCGACGAAAGCTCGGCATCCCGTGGCGATCCTCGGGCGGAAAGTAGGTGCCCGCGTAGAACGGCTCCCCCTCGGGAGTGAGGAACACCGTCATCGGCCACCCGCCGTGGCCCGTCATCGCCTGGGTCGCCCGCATGTAGATCGCGTCGAGGTCGGGACGCTCCTCGCGGTCCACCTTGATGCACACGAAATGCTCGTTCATGCGTGCGGCGGTCGCTTCGTCCTCGAACGACTCGCGCTCCATCACGTGACACCAGTGGCACGCCGCGTAACCGATGCTGAGCAGGATCGGGCGCCGCTCCCGGCGCGCGAGCGCGAGCGCCTCCTCGCCCCATGGCCACCAGTCCACGGGGTTGTGGGCGTGCTGCAGCAGGTACGGGCTGCTCTCGGCGGCGAGATGATTGGCCATGGCTCCGGGCGGATCGCTGAGCAGGACGCTCGGCAGGACGCTCGGCAGGACGCTGAGCAGGACGCTGAGCGGGACGGGAAGTGAGACGCTAAGTTGTGGCGCGGTCTCCCGCTCGCGCCGCGAACTTCGTTCCAGCGATCGTTCACCCAGAGTAGCCCTCGTGCCCCGCGACGAATCCCGTCCCACCTCGCGCACCCGCGCCATGCTGCTGCGCCGGCTTCGCGCGCTTCCGCTCGGATTGCTCGCCGTCGTGGCGCTCCTGCTGCTGAGCGCGCTCTTTCCGCTCTCGCCCATCCGTGACGCGGCGACGTCCGGCGTCGTGCCAGCGGCGTCGCTGCACAGGCCGGCCGGCTACCTGCTGCTCGCCCCGGTGTCGAACGTGCTCGACACGCTGACGCTCCTCTCCGTGCGGCAGCACGTCGCCCTGCTTCTCACACTGATTCTGGCCTACGCGCTCTGGTGGGCGACGCTCGGCCGCGTCTTCACCACGCCAGTCGCGCCGCGGCGTCGCGCAATGCGCATCGCCGCGCGCGTCGGCACCTTCGTCGTGCTCGTGGTGGCGCTCTACGCGGCCGTTGCCGTGCTGCCGCGCCCGATGGCGTCGCTGGACGTGGGGCCGGAGATCCTGACGGTCGATTTTCATTCGCACACCCGCTACTCGCACGACGGTCGCCCCGACTGGAGCGCGGAGGACAATCGGAGCTGGCATCGCAACGCGGGCTTCGCAGCGGCGTACGTGACCGACCACCGCACTTTCGAGGGCGCGCGCGACGCATGGGCGAACAATCCGACGAGCGCCGGTGAAGGGGTGTCGCTGCTTCCGGCCATCGAGGTCGTCTGGCGTGGCGAGCACGTGAACGTGCTCGATGCCGACCGAATCTACCGCGGCATGCTCACCCCGACACTGCGCGACGTGGACGAAGATGCGCTGCGCATGGCCAGCGCGATCCCGGGCAACGAGCCCGTGCTGATCGAGACGATCCCCGGCGACCCGTACAAGGTCGTGGCCGCCGGCGCGCCAGGCACGGCAGGGGTGCGCGCTCTCGAGGTCGTCGATGGCGCCCCTCGCGGACTCGGCCAGTCGCGCCGTGAGCGCGCGCGCCTCGTGCACCTCGCCGACAGCACCGACATCGCGCTCGTCGCCGGCAGCGACCACCACGGCTGGGGACACACGGCCGCGGCGTGGACGCTGCTCCTCCTTCCCGACTGGCGCGCGATTCCGCCTGAACGGCTCTCGACGTCGATCAGCACGATCATTCGCCGAGGACGCCGCGCGTCCACGATCGTCGCGGAGCGCTACGTCGCCGATACGGACGAAGGGGTGCGGCTGCCGCTGACCGTGCCGCTCGTCGCGTGGGGGATGTTTCGCACCCTCTCGGGCGATGAGCGTGTCGTGTGGCTCGCGTGGCTCGCCGCGCTCTACCTCCTCGATTGGCTGCGTCGCGCACGGCTCCGCGGTGCCGCTGACGCCGCCGCCCGCACGACGGCCTGATGGTCGATTCCGATCCGGAGCTCGACGCACGCGGCTGGCGGGCGGCGGTCTGGATCACGCTCGCCGCCGCCCTCGTCCGGCTCGTCTTCGCCGCCGTGCTGCCGCTCTTCCCGGATGAGACGTACTACTGGGACTGGTCACGCCATCTCGCGCCCGGCTATTTCGACCATCCGCCCGCGCTCGCCGTCCTGATCTCGCTCGGCACCACGATCGCCTCCGCGCTCGGTGCGAGCACGCCATCACCCCTCTCGATCCGCTTCTTCCCCATCGTCGGGGGCTTCATCGCCTCACTGGCGGCCGCGGCGATCGCGCGCCGGTTGGGCGGAGGCGCGGCTGCGCGCACGGCCGCAATCATCTTCGCGCTCATGCCGCTCGCCGCCTCGGGGCTCGTGCTCGCCACGCCTGATGCGCCGCTCCTCGCCGCCAGCGCCGTGGGGCTGTACGGTGTCGTCGTGGCATTGACATCGCCCATCTCGTCGCGCGCCTCCACCGCGGGCTGGCTGATGGCCGGCGTCGCACTCGGCATCGCCTTCGCGTCCAAGTACACGAGCATTCTCCTCCCGGTCAGCATCACCGCCGCGGTGCTGCTGCGCCCGTCGCTCCGCGCGCGGCTGCGCGAGCCCGGGCCCTACCTCGCGTGCATCGTCGCCACGCTGGTCTTCCTCCCCGTGCTGCGCTGGAACCAGACGCACGACTGGATCTCCTTTCGCTTCCAGATCCAGCATGGACTCGGCACGCCGAAGGGCTCGGCGATCAAGCGCGAGCTCGACCTGATCGGCGGCCAGCTCGGCCTCGTCTCGCCGATCCTGTTCGCACTCATGGCCCACGCCGTCTGGCGCACGCTGCGCCGTCCGCTCAGTGACGCGCGCTTCGCGCTGGCGATCGTCGCGCTGGGCAGCTGGATCTTCTTCGCGTACAGCGCGCTGCGTCGGCCGGTGGAGGCGAACTGGCCCGCACCCTCGTACATCCCCGGCGTCGCGCTGCTCGCCGTGCTTGCATCGTCGACGCAGATCGATACGTGGCTGCACCCATGGCTCAAGCGGGGGATGGCGCTGGCCGCGCTGCTCGTCGGTGTGCTCTACGTACACGCGCTCGTGCCGCTCCTTCCGCTGCCGGCGCGCCGCGATCCGCTGGCGCGCGCCGCGGGCTGGGAAGGGCTCGCCGCGACGGTGCAGCAGGCGCGTGCCGCACTGGGTCCGCGAACCTTTGCCGGCGCTGACCGCTATCAGGACGTCAGCGAGCTCGCGTACCATCTGCCTGGGCAGCCCGAGGCGTTCTGCGTCTGCCTCACCGGGCGACACAACCAGTACGAGCTCTGGCCCACCTTCGCCAGCGTCGCGATGCAGGGCGACAACCTGGTTCTCGCGCTGGACGAGACGCCGGCGATCAATCCGACCGCGGCGCGCCTCGCTCCCTACTTCACGCGCGTCACGCGTGGTGCACTCGCGCCGCTCCTGCGCGGAACCGATACCGTGAGCACCCGCCGCGTCTGGCAGCTCGAGGGCTATCGGGGCGGCTGGCCGGCGCGCGCCGAGCCGTGAGCGTTGCTGGACGTGCTACGCGCGCGGTGCGTCCAACCCCGCCCGAACCGCGCCGAGCAGCGTGCTCAGTGACTCCTGCTCCTGTGCGTCGAGCAGGGAAAGTCCGGACTCGATCGCCGCGTTCACTGGCGTGTCGAGTCCAGCCAGGATCTCGAGGCCGGTGGCAGTGATCTGGCAGAGCACCTGCCGCCGGTCCGGCGTGGAGCGTTCGCGCATGACGTAGCCCGCCGATTCCAGCTTGTCGAGCAGACGCGTGATCCCCGCCGCCGCCTCGATCATCCGGTCACGGATCGCGAGCGTCGGCAGCCCGGCTGTCCCCGCGCCCCGCAGGATCCGCAGCACGTTGTACTGCTGGATCGTCACGCCGCCCGCCTCGACCACCTGCGCGATGTGTCGCTGCACGAGCGCTGCCGTTCGCAGTATCCCCACCACCGCCTCGTGCGCCGGCGATTGGAAGCCGCGGGTCTGCTTGAGCTCTTCTCGCAGCGTCTTGGTATTGGTCGGCATCGTCGCCGCAGGGCGTTCGGGGATCACGGGCGATCGGCGCCCGCGGCTGACTCGTGCTGTGTTGTAGAACGTCACCGTGCGTCCCAACGTTGCAACGCGCGGCGCTCGCACGACGTTATTTTGCTGACACCCGCGCCGCGCCGCCCCGCCCCCTCTCCATCGCCCTCGGATGACCGCCGTTCCAAGCGACCTCGACGCCTATCTCACCGCGCACGACGCCCGCATCCAGCGGGAGCTGTTCGACTTCCTGCGCATCCCGAGCGTCTCGGCGCGCTCCGAGCACGACGTCGATACCGCCCGCGCCGCCGAGTGGACGGCCGCCTCGCTGCGCGCCGCCGGCCTCGAGGCCACGGTGCACCAGACGGCGGGCCATCCGGTGGTCGTCGGCCAGTGGCGCGGCGCTCCCGAGGGTGCGCCCACCGTGCTCGTCTACGGCCACTACGACGTGCAGCCCGCCGAGCCGCTCGAGCTGTGGACGTCGCCCGCCTTCGAGCCGGTCATCCGCGACGGCCGCCTCTACGCGCGCGGTTCGGTGGACGACAAGGGGCAGCTCTTCCTCCACATCAAGGCACTCGAGGCGCACCTCGCCGCGCGCGGGACGCTCCCGGTCAACGTGATCGTCCTCGCCGAGGGTGAGGAGGAAGTCGGCAGCGAGCATCTCGCGCCCTTCATCGAGGCGCACGCCGGTCTGCTCCGGTGCGACGCGGTCGTCATCTCCGATTCGGCGATGTTCGCGCCCGGGCTGCCCAGCGTGCTGTCTTCGCTGCGCGGGCTCGCCTACTTCGAGATCAACGTGCAGGGCCCGGCCGGCGACCTGCACTCGGGCAGCTACGGCG
>JAYUTY010000137.1:0-2034 GCA_043754875.1 Gemmatimonadota bacterium | reverse complement strand
CTCCACCGCGCATCGCCTCGTCGAGCTTCTTCTCCATGACGCGCCGCTCGTCGAGCAGCTGCTGCACCCGCCGCTCCAGCGTGTCCACCGGCGCCTTGAGCAGCTCGCCGACGCGCAGCAGTGCGCTCTCGCGCTGCCGCAGATGAGCGAATGCCGCCGGCCCCGTCAGCGCCTCGATGCGCCGCACGCCGCTCGCGACGCCCGTCTCGCCGAGAATCACGAACAGCCCGATCTCGCTCGTGTTGCGCACGTGCGTGCCGCCGCACAGCTCCATGGAGAATCCGGGGACGTCCACCACGCGCACGACGTCGCCGTACTTCTCGCCGAACAGCGCCATCGCGCCCAGCGCCCGCGCGTCGGAGTACGGCATCTCGCTCCACGTCACCGGACGCGCACGCCAGATCTCCTGGTTGACGATCGACTCGACCTCCGCCAGTCGCTCCTGCGGCACAGGACCATGATGCGTGAAGTCGAAGCGAAGCCGCTCCGGCGAGACGAGCGAACCCGCCTGATGCACCGCCTCACCGAGCAGCACGCGCAGCGCGGCGTGCATGAGATGCGTCGCCGTATGATTGCGCTCCGTATCGCGTCGACGCTCGCTCGGTACGCGCGCCTTGACTCTGCCCCAGTGGAAGTCGCCGGTCAGCGTGCCGATCGCGGCCGAGCGGCCCTCGATCTTCCGCACGCCATCGACGACGATGCGCCACCCATCCCCCTCGATCTCTCCTTCGTCCGAGACCTGCCCACCCGACTCGGCATAGAACGGTGACTCGCGCAGCAGAACGGCGACGCGGTTCCCTTCCAGCCGACGCATGGCCGACACCTCCGTGTCGATCTCGATCGAGTCGTAGCCGATGAAGCGCGACCCCTCGGCCGACGCGCCGTCGCTCTCCGCGGAGGGCCCACGCTCCCACGCCGCGAGCTCGCCCAATTCGTTGGACTCGACGCCGAGCTTGCGCGACTTGCGCTCATCCTTGGAGCGCGTGCGCTGCTCCTGCAGCGCCGTCTCGAAACCGGAGATGTCGATCGTGTACCCGCGCTCGTGCGCCATCAGCTCCGTCAGGTCGATCGGGAAGCCGAAGGTGTCGTACAGCCTGAAGGCATCCTCGCCGCTGATCGTCCCCTTGTTGGTCGAGTGCTCGGGCGCGATCTGGTCGAAGCGCGACAGCCCACCCTCGATCGTCGCGAGGAATGCCTGCTCCTCGATGCGGGTCGTCTGCAGCAGGTGGCTGGCGCGCGTGCGCAGCTCGGGGTACGCCTCGCCCATCGTGTCGATCACCGTCTGCACCACGTGCACGAGCGTCGGCTCGCGGCGGCCGAGCAGGTACGCGTGACGCACGGCGCGACGGAGAATGCGGCGCAGAACGTAGCCGCGGCCCTCGTTGCTCGGGAAGACGCCGTCGGCGAGCAGGAACGCCACGGCGCGCGCGTGATCGGCCAAGACGCGGAACGACGCCGGATCCACGGCGTTGGGCACGATGTCGGCGCCCCCCGCACTCCCGCCAATTCGAACCCCCGTGCGCAGCTCGTCCGACTCACGACCCCAGTACTCGAAGCCGACCGTCTCTTCTACCGTGCGGATGAGCGGCGCGAATCCGTCAGCGTGGTAGTTGTTCGTGACTCCCTGCTTCACCGCCGCGATTCGCTCCAGCCCCGCGCCCGTATCGACCGACGGCTTGGGCAACGGCACCAGTGTGCCGTCCGCCTGCCGGTCGAACTGCATGAACACGAGATTCCAGATCTCGAGGAACCGGCCAGCCTCCGCTCCCTCCTCGAACGCCTCCTGCGAGAAGTCGGCGCGCGTCGTATCGGTCCACTCGCCCGTCGCTCCCTCCGGAAAGCGATAGCCCGGTACGACCTTCGCGAGATCGACGTAGATCTCCGTGCAGGGACCGCACGGACCCGTGTCGGCCATCTGCCAGAAGTTGTCCTTGTCGCCCAGCCGGTAGATGCGCGACGCCGGCAGCCCGGCGATCTCCTGCCAGAGCGCGAACGCCTCGTCATCGCTGTGATGCACCGTTACGCGCAGCAGCG
>JAYUTY010000136.1:0-6136 GCA_043754875.1 Gemmatimonadota bacterium | reverse complement strand
AGGAACACCCTGCTTGACAGCACTCGCCGCGCCTCGCATGTCTTAACACACGCTAGTACGGTGGAGCCCTGTCGAAGCCTCCACTCACCACTCGCACTCGCTCCAGCATCCGCTCCAGCAGTCAACGAATGGCGCGTGCCGCTTCGGCGCAGCCCCACGCAGGGTCACTCTCTCCACACCAGAGCGAGGTAGGCGCATGCGTGAGTACACGGGATCGGAGATCCGCAACATCGCGGTGATCGGACACGGGGCGAGCGGCAAGACCAGCCTGGTCGATGCGCTCGCCTTCGTGTCCGGCTCCAGTAAACGCCACGGCTCGATCGCCGACGGCACGGCCCTCACCGACACGGCCCCCGAGGAGATCGAGCGCGGCTACTCGATCAACCTCGGCCTGGCCCACGCCGAGTGGATGGGCAGCAAGATCAACCTGCTCGACACCCCTGGCTTCCTGGACTTCCAGGGCGATGCCATCGCCGGCCTCGCCGCCGCCGACGGTGCGCTGTGCGTGATCGGGGCAACGACAGGCGTGGAGGTGGGCACGGAGCGCGTGTTCCGCGAAGCGCTGTCCCGCCAGGACCCGGTGCTCTTCGTGGTGTCGATGATGGACAAGGAGCACGCAGACTTCGACGCGATCTACCAGCAGATCAAGACGCGCCTCACCAACAAGGTGATCCCGATCGAGGTGCCGGTGGGCGAGGGCGCCGACTTCCATGGTGTCGTCAACCTGTTCGACGGCCGCGCCCACCTGTACGCGCGCGGCGCGCGCAGCGGTGCGTACGAGGAGACCGACGTCCCGCCCGAAGTGCAGCCGCAGTTCGACCGCTATCACGCGGAGCTGATCGAGACGATCGCCGCGACGGACGACACGCTGCTGGAGCGCTACCTGAACGGTGAGGAGATCTCGCGCGACGATGCGATCGCGGCGATGAAGGCGGCGATGAAGCGGATGGAGCTCTTCCCGCTCTTCTGCGTCTCGTCCACGCTCAATTACGGCACGCGCGCCGTGCTCTCCACGATCGTCGAGCTGATGCCCGATGCGTACGAGATGGAGGAGCAGCACGCCTTCGCCGGTGCCGAAGGCGACCACACGGTGGAGATCCACGCGCGCGACGACGCACCGTTCGCCGCCCTCGTCTTCAAGACGCAGAGCGAGCCCCACGTGGGAGAGATCACCCTCTTCCGCGTCCTCTCCGGCTCGGTCGCGAGCGGCGAGGAGCTCTACAACGCGACGCGTGACAGCGCCGAGAAGCTCAACCACCTCTCCATCGCCCAGGGCAAGGATCGCGTTGAGGTGTCGCGCCTGCACGCCGGTGACATCGGCTGCGTCGCCAAGCTGCGCAACACGCACACGAACGACACGCTCTCCACACGAGCGCACCCGCTGCGGTTGCCGCAGATCGACTTCCCGGAGCCGCTGATCCAGCTCGCCATCCACGCCGTCAATCGAGGCGACGAGGAGAAGCTGCAGCTGGGGCTGCACCGGCTGCACGACGAGGATCCCACCTTCGTCAGTCAGTGGAACACGGAGACGCACGAGACGCTCGTCTCGGGGATGGGAGAGCGGCACCTCGACGTCGCGCTCGCGAAACTGCGGCGCAAGTGTGGTGTGGCGGCGGAGCTCTCGCGCCCTCGCATCGCCTATCGGGAGACGCTGCGTGCCCGCGCCGAAGGGCAGGGCCGGCACAAGAAGCAGTCTGGTGGACGAGGCCAGTTCGGCGACTGCTGGGTGCGCATCGCCCCTGCCATGCGCGGCGACGGAATCCGCTTCAACGATCACATCGTCGGCGGCGCGATCCCGAGCAAGTTCATCCCCGCGGTGGAGAAGGGGATCCACGAGGCCGCCGAGCGCGGCGTGCTCGCCGGCTTCCCGCTGGTCGACATCGAAGTGGAGCTCTACGACGGCTCGTATCACACCGTGGACTCGAGCGAGATGTCGTTCAAGCTCGCCGGCATCCAGGCGTTCAAGTCAGTGGCGCCACGCTGCCGACCCGTACTGCTCGAACCGATCGACGAGGTCGAGATCGTCGCTCCCGACGAGGCACTCGGCGACGTGCTCGGCGACCTCTCTTCGCGCCGCGCGCAGATCCTCGGCACGGAGAGCGCGACGGGCATCGCAGGCACGCGGGTGCGTGCGGTGGTGCCGCAAGCCGAGCTCCACCTCTACGCGAGCGCGCTGCAGTCGATGACGCACGGTCGCGCGCTCTTCCGGCGCCACTTCCGCGGCTACGAGGAGATGCCGTCGGATGCGGCGCAGCGCATCGTGGACGAGGTGGCTCGCACGCAGTCGGAAGCGACGGCGCACTGAACGCGACCGCTGATGAGTACGGGGTACGGGGTACGGGCGCGGTGTCGCGCCCGTACCCCGTACTCATTGTGGCAGTGTGCGAACGAAGATGACCCCGCCCAGGTGATTCAGGCCCCAGGGGTATGCGGCCTCGCTGGCGCTCAGATACTGGATGGAGCGCACCACCTCCACCGGGATGTCGCGAAGCGTCTCCACGCCGCCGAGCCTGATGCTGTCCATGTACACGCTCAGCTCCGCCTGCTGTGAAGTCGCGATCGAGCTCGTCGCGGCGCGGCGCAGGAACTGTGGCCGCAGGCGCATCACGGCCTGGAGCGCGTTGGTCGCGTCCACGCGCAGCATGTCCGCCCTGGAGACGACGTCCTGCCGTGCTGCGGTCTCGACTGCATCGCGCCGGCCGGCGCTGGGAGCGGAAGCGCATCCCGTGCCCAGCAGCACGAGCGCGGTATTTCTCAACAGGCGTCCCCACATGGGCACACCCTCCTTTCCACAGCGGCGTTTCTTCCCTGTGGATTGCAAGACAGTGGCACCACGGTCATTCGCCGACGGTGACGACCATTTCGAATGGAGTGTGCCAGCACGGTCGCCGGGACGAGAATCGCTGGCGCGCCGACTATATTTCCGGCCCATCGTCTTCTTTCGCGCGGCAGAATCACCGCGCGACACGATCAACATGCCGCGCGACCAATCTCGCATCGACGATCAGATCGCCATGAGTGAGCCGCTCGACGGATGGTGTGACATCGTCGGATGCGGGCGCATGGGTGAAGCGCTCTCCGCAGCGCTTCGCTCGGCGGGGCTGCGCGTGCGTGGACCGCTCGGCCGCGGCGCAACGGGCGCTGGCGCCGAGGTCGTGCTGCTCTGCGTGCCGGACCGTGAGATCGCCGCGGCGGCCCAGCTCGTCGATCCCGGCGCGCTCGTGGGACATGTGAGCGCCTCGGCAGCGCTCACGCTGCTCGAGCCGCACGAGCGTTTCTCGCTGCATCCGCTGCTGAGCGTGCTCGGCGCGGGCGCGCTCTTTCGCGGTGCGACGTGCGCGATCGACGGGAGCACTCCGAAGGCAATGGACACGGCGCGTGCGCTTGCGGAGCGGCTCGGCATGCGCGCTCGCGTCATCCCCGCGGCCCAGCGAGCGCTCTATCATGCAGCCGCATCCATCGCCGCGAATTACCTGGTGACTGTCGAGGGAATGGCCGAGCGCGTCGGCGCGCACGTTGGCCTCGACCGCGCTGCGCTCGCTCCTCTCGTGCGCGCGACGCTGGAGAACTGGATCTCTCGCGGCTCCACGGCCGCGCTCACTGGGCCGATCGCGCGCGGCGACGAGCAGACCGTGGCGCGGCAGCGGGTCGCCGTTGCGCTCGCCGCGCCTCACGAGCTCGAGCTCTGGGATGCCCTCGAGCGCGCCACGCGGCAGCTGGCAGCGGACGCAGCATCTGACAGCATCGCCGCGCGGGTGACGGCGTGATCGTCGTGCGGACTGTCACCGAGCTCCGCGCCGCCGTTGGCGCGGCGCGGCGCGGGGGGGCACGCATCGGACTGGTTCCCACCATGGGCGCCTTTCACGCAGGACACGTGTCGCTCATGCAAGCGGCCCGCGACCGCTGCAGCTTGGTCGTCGTGTCGCTGTTCGTGAATCCCGCCCAGTTCAACGAGGTCGCCGATCTCGCGCGCTATCCGAGAGACGAGACAGGCGACGAGGCGATGGCCAGCGCTGCTGGCGTCCACGTGCTCTTCGCTCCGGCTGTCAGCGAGGTCTATCCCGAGGGGTTCGCGACCACGGTCGAAGTCTCGGGGATCACCGAACCGCTCGAGGGCGAGGTCCGCGGACCGAAGCACTTTCGCGGCGTGGCGACCGTCGTGGCCAAGCTGCTCAACATGGTGCAGCCGGACGAGGCGTTCTTCGGGCAGAAGGATGCCCAGCAGGCGCTGCTGATCCGGCGCCTCGCTCGCGACCTGGACATTCCGGTTCACATCACCGTGTGTCCCACCATTCGTGAGCCCGACGGGCTGGCGATGTCGAGCCGCAACGCGCTGCTCACTCCGGACGCGCGCCGCCGTGCGTCAGTGCTGGCGCGCGCGCTGTTCACCGTGCGCGATGCGGCGGACAACGGCGAGACGGACGCGGCGACCGCGCTCCGCGCCGGCATCGCGGTGCTCGACGAGGCCGGCATCACGCCGGAGTACTTCGCCGCCGTCTCCACGGATACGCTCGGTGCCGTCGAGCGGTTCGAGGGGGAGACGCTGGTCGCGCTCGCGGCGCGCTTCGGCGAGGTGCGCCTGATCGACAACGTGATCCTCGCGCCGCGGAGCGCTCCGTGAGCAGTGCTCCGGTACGAGGCGCCGCGGCGCTGCTGACGCTCGCCGCCGCACGGGATCAGGGCACGCCGATCGTGATGCTCACGGCCTATGACGCACCCTCGGCGCGCATCGCGGTCGCGTCGGGAGTGGACGTGATCCTCGTCGGCGACTCGGCGGCCATGACTGTGCTCGGCTACCCGACCACGCGAGAGATCACCGTCGATGAGCTGATCATGCTCACGCGCGCGGTGCGGCGGACGGTCGTGGATATTCCCATCGTGGGTGACCTGCCGTTCGGGAGCTACGAGACGAGCGATGCACAAGCAGTCGCGACGGCGCGCCGCTTCGCCGACGAGGCAGGGTGCGATGCGGTGAAGCTCGAAGGGGGCGGCGCGATGCTCGATCGTGTGCGCGCGATCGTCGGCGCGGGCATCCCGGTGGTCGGTCACGTGGGGCTGCTGCCGCAGAGCGTGACCTCCGCGGCCGGCTACCGGGCCAAAGGGCGAGACGCAGAGCAGGCGCTGGCGATTCTCGACGATGCATGGGAGCTGGAACAGGCCGGCTGTACGGCGCTCGTGGTGGAGGCGGTGCCCAACGAGATCGCGTCGCTGCTCACGTCGCGGGCGCGCATCCCGGTCATCGGCATCGGTGCGGGGATCGGCACCGACGGACAGGTGCTCGTCTTCCACGACCTGCTCGGCTTCACGCAGGGACGGATGCCGCGGTTCGTGACGCAGTATGCCGAGGCGCAGGCCGATCTCGCCGCGGCGGTGCGCCGGTGGGCCGACGACGTGCGCGAGGGGCGCTTTCCGAAGGTCGAGCAGGGGTATCCCATCGCGCCCGAGGCGCTCGCGCTGGTGCGCGAGCGCCTCGGGATGGACTAGCGCCACACCGCCGTCGACGGCGGCGCGATGATGCAGCTCAGCCGTTCGCTGATTTCCGGCGGCTTGCAGCGCGCTTCTTCTTCGCCGCCTTGCCCGCTTCGATCGGTACGATGCCCTGCTCGGCCGCGATGCCAGGCGCCGCATCCGGGATCGTCTGGCGCGGCTGCTTGTAGCTGAACCGCTTGCCTTCGTAGTTGCGGAAGATCACCTCGTCGTCCGTGATCTCCTCCACGTACTCAGGGAGCAGCGGCACCTTGCCGCCGCCTCCTGGAGCGTCGATCACGAACTGCGGCACGGCGAGCCCCGACGTCCAGCCTCGCAGCGCCTGCATGATCTCGAGCCCCTTCTGCACCGTGGTGCGGAAGTGCTCGCCGCCCGCCACCTGGTCGGCCATGTAGATGTAGTAGGGCCGCACGCGCGCGCGCAGCAGGGCGTGCATCAGCTCCATCATCACGCGCGGGTCGTCGTTCACCCCTTTCAGCAGCACCGTCTGGCAGCCGAGCGAGATGCCGGCGCGCGACAGCCGGTCGAGCGCGGCGACCGCGGCCGGTGTCAGCTCGCTCGCGTGGTTGAAGTGCGTGTTCATGAAGATGGGATGGTACTTCTGCACCATGTCGCAGAACTCGGGCGTCACGCGCTCCGGCAGGTGCGA
>JAYUTY010000135.1:0-2043 GCA_043754875.1 Gemmatimonadota bacterium | reverse complement strand
CGGCGCCGTTGAGCTTCTCGTGGTGCGCGCCGGCGATCGTCGGGATGCCGCGCAGTCCGCGCGTCCAGGGAATCTGGTCGAGGAAGCGGAAGGTGTGCGTGACGTGCGACTCGATCTCCCGCCGCTCACGCTCATCCAGATTGCCCTGTCGGATCATCAGGAAACGCAGCTCGGCCTCTTCGAGCAGGGGTCGTTCGACGCCATCGTAGTCGAGAAAGGTGTGCGCGTGAATCTCGTGCAGCGCATCGAAGCTCCCTTCCCCGGGCAACACGGTGGGCTCATTCGCCCGGACGATCGCGTCGAGATACCGGTGCAGCTCGGCACGCTGCGCCGCGCGCGCTGCATCGAGGGCGGCGAGCGCGTCTTCATAGCGGTCGCGCCCGAACGCGAACAGGTGCTCCGCGCGCTCGCGCTCGAAGTCCAGCTCCGTCTTCTGCAGCAGGAAGGCGAAGCGATGCCTGATCAGCGCGAGATCCTGCGGATAGAGCTTCTTCTCCTTCACCAGCACTTCCTCGCGCACGCCGACCTTGCCGAAGTCGTGCAGCAGCCCGGCGTAGCGGAGCTCGCGCAGCTGTTCTCGATTGAACGTCAGCGCTCGCAGCGGCCCGACCATCACACGGTCGACCGTCTCCGCGAGCCCGACCGTCATCGCTGCCACTCGCGAGGAGTGGCCCGACGTCGTCGGGTCACGCGATTCGATCGCCGTGACCGCAGCGGTCACGAATCCCTCGAACAGTCGCTCGATGTCCTCGTACAGCCGGCCATTCTCGATCGCGACGGCCGCCTGGGATGCCAATGCGCTGGTCAGCTTGACGCTCTGCTCGTCGTACGTCATGACTTCACGCGCCACCACTTCGGCCGACGAGAGGCGCGTGTCCGGGTGCCGCTTGCGGTTGATCAGCTGCAGCACGCCGACGATCTCGTCGCGGTGCGAGACGAGCGGGATCACGAGCGTGCTGCGCGTGCGATAGCCGAACGTCTCGTCGAAGCTCCGATTGAGACGATAGGTCGCGTCGTCCGGCAGGAGGTAGACGTCGCCGATCACGAGCGGCACGCCGGTCGACGCAGCGTAGCCCGCGAGGCTGGCGTGGTCGATCGGCATCGTGAACGTCGAGAACGGGATTCCGGGCAGCGAGTGGTTGTGCGCCATCGCGAACCGCAGGCGCACCGGCTTGCCATCGTCGTCCTTCTCGACCAGATAGATCGATCCCGCATCGCTGCAGGTGACGCGGCATGCCTGCGTGAGGATGAGGTCGAGCAGCGTGTGCAGGTCCCGTTCGGTGCTGAGCGCTGCACCGATGGCGCTCAGCTCGGCGAGCTCGCGACCACGGTCCTCCGCGTCGCGTTGCGCGGCCCGCGCAGCCATGAGCGACGCGGCATGCCGGAAGGCGCCGCGCAGCGCGGTGAGCAGCACGCTGACGCTCGCATCATTCGGCACCCAGCTCGTGAGACTCTCGGTGGGAAAGCACGGCGACGGCTCGCGCTCACCTTCGTCGCCCAACCCGACGATCGCCGCCACCCCCGCCAGTTCGGTCACGCGCGACAGGTCGGCGCCGAGCGCGGCGAGCAGCGATCGATCCAGCGCGATCACCGTCGGGCGTGCGGGATCGAGCGTGGCGGCGGTTGGGAGCGCGAGGATGCGACGGACTTCGATGTCGTCATCTCGTCGGCCGAGCGGCGCGGAGGACAGCGTGCGCCCGATGGCGGTGAGCAGGAGCGGCTTCAAGAGAATCAGCTGCGAATCAGCGGGGGAAGAGCGACGAAACCCGCCGGTGCCCGGCATCGGGCACCGGCGGGTTCGACGACTCGGACGGCGTCGCTTACGCGCCCTTCAGCTTGCGCTGTTCAGCGCGGGCGGGCTCGTACTCGGGAAACTCCTTGAGCACCGCGCTGAACAGCTCTGTCGCGCGGCTCTTGTCGCCATGGTCCTTGAGGTCGAGCGCCTTGCCATACATCACGGCGAGGCGCATCGGCAGCTTGGGCGTCGATGGTGGTGTACCGGCCTGTCGCGCGCCGGTGGTCGACGAGCCACTCGCGGGCGGT
>JAYUTY010000134.1:0-6154 GCA_043754875.1 Gemmatimonadota bacterium | reverse complement strand
TCCGGTCGGAGACGAGCGACTCGGCGACGCCGGTGCTACGCAGGGTGCGCGAGCGAACGACGTGCGGCTCGCCACCCGCGTTCTGGAGGCGCCCGACGATGAGCGGGAGCAGCGTATCGGCGAGCATGCCGCGCATCTCCCGCGGCACACCGGGCAGCATCGCCACCCAGCGGCCGCGGTCGTCTTCCAGCCAGATGCCCGGCGCGGAGCCGTGATTGTTCGTCAGCTTGCGCGCGCCCTCGGGGATCATCGCCTGCTGAACATTGGCCTCCGGCATGCGACGGTCGGGCCAACGTGCCGCCCAGCGGTCGCGCATCCACGCGAGCTGCGCCTCGTCGAGCACCATGCCACGGCCGAACAACGCGGCGATCGAAGGCTTGGTCAGGTCGTCGCTCGTGGGGCCGAGGCCGCCGGTGGTGATCACGGCGCCGGCGCGATCCAGCGCCTCGCCTACGGCGGTCGCGATCGACTCGGCTGTGTCGCCACAGGTGGTGCGTCGGACGATCTCCACGCCGTGGGCAGCGAGCTCGCGCGCGAGATGCGCGGCGTTGGTGTCGATCGTGTAGCCGAGGAGGAGTTCGTCACCGATGGTGACGATTTCGATCTGCATGACAGGCCGTGGTGAGCGCGGCTGCTAGCTCCGCCCGCGCACGGGTGCGCCCGTGAAGACGCGGCTGTAGCTGCGGAAGTAGAGGCCGAGCGAGTAGAGAGTCAGCGCGATCGCGCCGGTCATCGACGCAACGCCGACGATTCCGTTGAAGTTCGCGAATCCATTCCAGAGCGGCGTGTCCCATCCGCGCGCCGCTGCGATCGTCGCCGCGAAGAACCAGAAGTACGCCGAGCCTACCCAGATCGACTGGAGCGCCGTCTTCCACTTCGCCGGCCCGATGGCGGCGATCACGATCCCACGCCGCGCCGCGACCTGCCGGAACAACGTCATCACGAGCTCGCGCCCGAGCACGACGCCCAGGATCCACCAGGCGAGCGGCACGTCGCCAAGCGGCGTGCGAAAGGGAAGCACGTTGGTGAGCGCCTTGGCCGGCCACGACTCGGCTGCATGCGCGCCCGGTCGCATCAGGATGAACATCGGGATGAGCGTCGCCACGAGCAGCAGCTTGTCGGCGAGCGGGTCGAGCAGCCGGCCGAGGTCGGTCTCTTCCTTGCGCGAGCGGGCGAGCTGGCCGTCGATGTAGTCCGTGACCGCGGCGGCCACGAACAGGACGAATGCCGCCAGCCGCCACGACGTTGACGGCGTGAGCGGAAGCCACGCGATCAGCGGGGTGACGGCAATCCGGCAGGCGGTGACGGCGTTCGGAAGGTTCACGCGAAGGGCACTAGGTCAGGCGAGCGACTTGAGAACCAACTTGCTGACGGCGCGCAGCGTCTCGAACACGCCATCGCCGGTGACGGCGACAGCCTCGAAGTATGGTGCACGCTCGATCCATTCGCCCGTGGGAAGCTGCTCCACGAGATTCTCTCCGGCATGGAATGAGTCCGGCGTGACGCGCTGTCGCGACGGCTCGGTGACTTCCCAGCCGGGATTCAGCGCGCCCTGCAACTCACTCAGCGGCGCAGCATTCGGCAAGTCCCGCTTGTTGTACTGGATGATGAACGGCATCCGCGTCAGGTCGTATCCGTACTCGGCCATGTTGTCGTACAGGTTCTGCATGGCCTCCTGATTCGCTTCCATCCGCTCGACCTGCGAGTCGGCCACGAAGACGATGCCATCCACTCCCTTGAGGATGAGCTTGCGACTCGCATTGTAGTAGACCTGCCCCGGCACCGTGTAGAGGTGGAACCGTGTCTTGAAGCCGCGAATCGTGCCGAGGTCCACAGGCAGGAAGTCGAAGAAGAGCGTGCGCTCGGTCTCGGTGGCGAGCGAGATCAGCTTGCCGCGCGTGTCCGGCTGCACCTTGCCATAGATGTGCTCGAGGTTGGTGGTCTTGCCACCGAGCCCCGAACCGTAGTACACGATCTTGCAGTTGATCTCGCGGGACGCATAGTTGATCATCGACATGGCTGTCGTCTCCTATTGGAACAGCTTGTCGATTTCGTCATCCGCGCCGGCAAGCAGGCCGGGCGCGCCGCCCTGCGCGTGCGTGGGGCGGTTGAACACGAGCTCGAACAGCTTCGTCAGCTCCTCGACGGTCACTTTCATCTTGAGCCGTACCAGTCCGAGCGTCGTCCGGTTGTCGAACAGCACCACGAGGATCACGCGACGCGCGACATCGGCAAGATACATCGACTCCTTCTCGCCCTGATGGAACAGCGAGTTGAAGTCTGTCTCACCTATCAGCTTCGCCAGCTGATCGTTCGCGCTGAAGTCGGCGGCCGTGAGCGTGGCGAAAGCGGTCGGGTCGAACTTGGGCTGCTCACCCACGGTCGCGACGAGCTGGCCACTCCGGTCGACGAGCAGCGCGCAGCGCGCATTGCTCTCGTGCAGAAAGCGGGTGAGCGTCTCCGTGATGGACGCGAAGTCACCCTCGGTGAATGACCAGCTGGCGCTGCCGACGGGCATGGGTCGTGGTGGCTAATCGAGGTAGTCGCGCATGCGGCGCAGCAGCGCGTCGCCGCGGCGGCGAAGGATCGGGGTGCGCTCCCAGTTCACGTAGTCGGCCAGTAGCCGCGCGGTCTCCAGCCCGGGACGCCCCGAGAGATAGCCGAGCGCCGCGAGCCGGCGAACCGGTGAGCCACTGAACAGCTCGCGCCGATTTCGCTGCATCTGCGATCCCCACACTACCACTCCGGCCGCCACTCCGCCGAGAAATCCGAGCGCCGCCATTCGAGCATGCACCGCACGGCTCACATTGCCCTCCGCGCCGAGAGCGCCTGCGCAATGGTGACGCCGTCGGCATACTCCAGGTCACCACCCACCGGGAGCCCCCGCGCGATGCGCGTGACGCTCAGCGAGTACTGGACGAGCTGCCGCTGCACATAGAGCGCGGTCGCCTCGCCTTCGAGGCTGGGATTGGTCGCCAAGATCACCTCGCGCACATCTCCTGTCGCAACGCGGTGGACGAGCTGCGGAATGGTCAGGTCGTCCGGCGTCACTCCATCGAGGGGCGACAGCCGCCCCCCGAGCACATGATACTGCCCCCGAAACTCGCCAGCCCGCTCGATGGAGCCGATGTCGGCCGCGTCCTCCACGACGCAGATCAGCGCCGGGTCGCGCCGCGGATCACGACAGATCGAGCACAGCGCCTCCTCGGTCAGATTGAAGCACCGATCGCACGGGCGCACCTTCTCCGCGAGCGTCGCGATCGCCTCGGCGAGTCGGCGGCTCTGTTCGGGCGGCTGCTTGAGCAGATGGTACGTCAGGCGCTGCGCCGTCTTCCGGCCGATGCCCGGCAGTCTCGCCAGCTCCCCGGTGAGATCATCGATCGCCGACACGGGCGCTAGAACGGCAGCTTGAACGGCAGCGGCAGCCCACCGGTGAGCTTGCCCATCTCGCGCTGCTGGACCTCCTGGGCCTTCTGCTGGGCCTTCTTCTGCGCCTCGGTCACCGCCACGAGGACGAGATCTTCCAGCATCTCGACGTCAGAGCCGGTGAGCACCGAGGGGTCGATCTTGATGGAGCGGATGATCGCCTGGCCATTTGCCTCGACGGTCACCATGCCGCCGCCCGACGAGGCCGTCACGATCTCCTTCTCGAGCTCTGCCTGCAGTGCGGCGAGCTTGCCCTGCATCTCCTGCGCCTGCTGCAGGATCTTCATGAAGTCAGCCATCGTCAGCGCAACGGGTGTGAGTCGAGGGAAGCTACCGGACGTCGCGGGGCACCGGCAATAAAACTACCACGCGCGCACCCCTCCGTGGCTCAGTCGGCGAGATCGAGATCGAGCGTCTCGATCGCCCGGTCCAGCACCGGATCGCGCTTCCGGATCGCCAGCAGCCGCTCGGCGCGCACCATCTCGTCCGTGAGTCGCGCTGGCGCCGCCGAACGGGTCGTCGACGCGCGAACCACGACGCGCTCCACTCCGCCGAACCATTCGCGCAGCACGGCGACGATTTCGAGCCTCACCGTCTCGAGCGCCTGCTCGTAGATCGGGTTGTCCTCGTCGAGCGCGATCGTGACGTCGCCACGTGCGGTCACCGTTACCGGCGTCGCGTGCTCGAGCGCAGTGGCGGCCATGGTCTTCCCCGCCGCCCGCATCCGGCCCGCGAGCTCGTCCCATCGCTCGGCGAGGTGGCTCGCATCAGGAATCACCGCCGACCGGGAAGTGACCGTCAACGTGGGCGACGGCGCCGCCGCCGCCACCGCGCGCTCCGACTCGCGCATCACGGCGCGCCAGTCCGAAGCCGGAACGCCCGAAGCCGGGACGCTCGACGATGCAGTCGATGCAGACGATGCAGACGATGCAGAGGACGCAACGCTCTCGGGCGGAGCCGCCGATGCAAGTGGCGCTGCGGGCGCAGCAGGTGCCGCTGATCGACGGGGCGCTGGCGACTCCGCGAGCGCGCCTCCGCTGCCGCCTCCGCTGCCGCCTTCGCTGCCGCCTCCGCTCAACCCTCGCAGCATCGCTTCGAGCGACACCGTGCGGTCGAGCAGCGCGAAGCGCACGAGCAGTGCCTCGAGCAGGAGCTGCTGCTGCCCACTCTTCCGGAAGCGCGGCTCGAGCTCGGTCACGGCGGACAGCATGCGCAGCAGGTCGCCCGGGGCGAACGCCTCCTTCCGCTGCTCGAGTGCGGCGCGCGTCCGCTCGCTCGTCTCGGGCGGCAGGCCGCCGAGCGACACGGCGAGCTGCGCGCGCACCATGTCGGCGAGCCCGGTCAGGAACTGCCCGAAGTCGATTCCGGCGTCGGCCAGCCGCGCCACGAAGGCGAAGACGTCACCCGCGCGCCGCTCGGCCAGCAGGTCGAGCAGGGCGATGACCTCGTCCTCCGGCACCAGACCGAGTGCTTCGCGAACGCGCTGGGGCTCCACGCGGCCGTCACCCATCGACAGCACCTGATCGGTGAGCGACAGCGCGTCGCGCATGGACCCGTCCGCCGCGCGCGCGATCATCGCGAGCGCCTCGGCATCGGCCGAGTGCCCTTCTTCGCCCAGGACGCGCTCGAGACGGGCGCGGATGTCTGCCGGCCCGATGCGCTTGAGGTCGAAGCGCTGCAGCCGACTCAGCACCGGCGCGGCCGCCTGCGCGATCTTCTGCGGCTCCGTCGTCGCGAAGACGAACACCACGCGCGGAGGCGGCTCCTCGAGGATTTTCAGGAGCGCGTTCCACGCTTCGCGCGTCAGCATGTGCGCCTCGTCGACGATGTACACCTTGTACTGCTCGTCGCCGGAGGGGGCGTACATGGCGCGCTCGCGCAGCTCTCGTGCGTCGTCGACGCCACGGTTCGACGCGGCATCGATCTCGACGACGTCAAGCGAGGAGGAACCGCTCCAGATCCGCGAGCAGCTCGCGCAGACGCCGCAGGGCTCGCCGTCGAGCGCGGGATCGCCGCGCCGCTCGCAGTTGAGCGCCATCGCGAGTACCCGGGCGAGCGTCGTCTTCCCCACGCCGCGCGGCCCGCACAACAGGTAGCCGTGGGCCACCCGGTTGCGCGCGATCGCGCCCTTGAGCGTGGCGGCGACGTGTCCCTGGACGGCCACATCGGCGAACGTCTTCGGGCGGTACTTGCGGGCGAGGGCGAGGGCCATGGCGGAAAGTTAGTGGCTTCCCACGCAGAAGGCGCGGGGAGCACCTGTGTGCTCTCCCGCGCCTCGAGTGTCCCAGGCCTGACGAAGCGACGTCAGACACCTCATGCCGCTGCTACCTTCGGGGTCCTGACGGAGTTAGAAGGCTGCCGCCCTTCGGGACCTGGGACACTTGAAATATAGACAGGCGGCACACCGCGGACAACGCGCTGCCAGGGTCAGCGCGCCGCAGCCACCGATGCCTGAATCGCATCACGCACCACGGCCCCCGCCTGCGTCATCGCGGCCGCGTCCACGTCCAGGTGGGCGACGCCACGCACCCGCGTTGGATTCCACTCGCTGATGAGCACACCGGCCCGTTCCGCGCGCGCAACGACATCCGCGCTGGACACGCCAGGCGGCAGGTCGATCATCACGATGTTCGTATCCGGCGGCACCACCGACGCGCCCTCGATGCTGCCCACGGCCTCGGCAAACACGCGCGCGTTCGCGTGATCGTCCGCGAGCCGTTCGAGGTTC
>JAYUTY010000133.1:0-17524 GCA_043754875.1 Gemmatimonadota bacterium | reverse complement strand
CCGCCGTGATTCCCGGATGCGTTCCCATCGGCGCGATCATCGGCACGCGCGCGTTCTCGGCGAGACTGGCCACAGGAAGCGCATTGCGCGAGTACTGTGGACCGACGATCGCGACGATGTCGGTCCTCGTGAGGAGCGACTGCGCTGCGCTCGTCGCCTGGTCCGTGGCGTCGCCGACGTCTGCGTAGTCGGCGATGACCTTGTAGCGCGCATTGCCGATCAGGAGCCCGCCGGCCGCGTTCGCCTCGGCCACGGCGAAGTCGGCGCCTTCCGTCGTGGCCCGACCGGACACCTCGACACGCTCACCTGTGAGCGATGCGAGCACGCCGATGTGCACCTCGCGGCGGTCGGCGGCCGGCGCTGCGCAGCCCGAGAGGAGCGTGAACGCGAGGAGGATCTGTGCGGCGGGAAGCCCGACGCGTACGTGGCGGATGCGTCGCACTGTGACCAGTCGAGGGAGCGGCGCCGATCGCGTCGAGGGACGAGTTTGAGGCTCGCCACGATCGACGATCATGCGAGGGGCGCGGCAACGCTCATGAGGCAGTCGGCAACGGCCTTGCGTAGAGCGTTCGCGCCCCGATGCGCAACGGGCGCCGAGACACGAGGCCTCGGCGCCCGGCGCGTCGGTGCGGGCCCGCGGGGCCGGCGGTCAGAGCTGTGGGCCAGCCGAGCGGATCGCCTCGGCCACCGAGCCGAACTTCTCGAAGTTCTTCCGGAACATGTCGGCGAGCTTGTGAGCCTGCGTGTCGTACGCGGCCGAGTCGGCCCACGTGCCGCGGGGGTCGAGCACCTCGCTCGGCACGCCGGGGATCGACTGAGGGATGGACAGCCCGAAGACCGGATCCGTCTTTGTCGCGCCATCATCGAGCTTGCCGTCGAGGGTGGCATGGACCATCGCGCGGGTATAGCCGAGCTTCATCCGCTTTCCGGTACCGTACGCACCGCCGCTCCACCCCGTGTTCACGAGCCAGACGCGCGAGCCGTGCTGGTCGATCAGGCGGCCGAGCATCTCGGCGTACTTCGTGGGGTGCCAGACGAGGAAGACTGCGCCGAAGCAGGAGGAGAAGGTCGCCTGGGGCTCGGTGACGCCTCGCTCGGTGCCGGCAACCTTGGCAGTGTAGCCGCTGAGGAAGTAGTACATCGCCTGGTCGCGCGTGAGCCGCGCGATCGGGGGGAGCACGCCGAAGGCATCCGCCGTGAGGAAGATGATGTTCTTGGGATGCCCACCGCGTCCGCTGGGCACGAAGTTGGGGATGTAGTGCAGCGGGTATGACGCGCGGGTGTTCTCGGTGATGCTCTGGTCCTCGAAGCGCACGGTGCGCTTGGAGTCGTCGAGCACGACGTTCTCGAGGATCGTGCCGAACATCTGCGTCGTGCGGTAGATGTCGGGCTCACCCTCGGGCGACAGGTTGATGACCTTGGCGTAGCAGCCGCCCTCGTAGTTGAACGTGCCCTCGGGCGACCAGCCGTGCTCGTCGTCACCGATGAGGGAGCGGGTGGGGTCGGCGGAGAGCGTCGTCTTGCCGGTGCCGGAGAGGCCGAAGAAGAGCGCCGTGTCGCCTGCCGGGCCGATGTTGGCCGAGCAGTGCATCGAGAGCACGCCCTGCTTGGGCATGTAGTAGTTCATCACCGTGAACATGGACTTCTTCAGCTCACCGGCGTAGCGCGTGCCGCCGATCAGGATCATGCGCTGGGCGAGGTTGAGCACGATGAAGGTGCTCGAGCGCGTGCCGTGGCGCGCCGGATCGGCCTGATATTCCGGCGCGTGGAGCACCGTGAAGTTGGGCGCGAAGCCGGCGAGCTCGGCGAGCTCGGGGCGGATGAACATGTTCCGCACGAAGGCCATGTGCCACGCGTTGGGCGACACGTAGCGCACGGAGAGGCGGTACTTGGGATCGGCGCCGCAGTAGAGATCCTCGACGAACAGCTCCTCGCGGCCGCTCAGGTACTCCTTCACGTCGGCCAGCAGCGTGTCGAAGTGCTCCGGCGTGATTGGCTGATTGACCTTGCCCCAGTCGACGTCGGCCTCGGTGCTCGGCTCCCTGACGACGAACTTGTCGTTGGGCGAGCGGCCGGTGTGCGGCGCGGTGTTGGAGACGAAAGGCCCCATGTCGGCCAGCTGTCCCTCGCCGCGACGAATCGCGTGCTGGATGAGCTGCGGTGCCACGAGGTTCCAGTGCACCTCACCGGCCGGCCTGATGCCCAGGCTGTCGAGGCTCCCGTGAAGCTCCGTCTCCTGCTGCGGCTTGGTCTGCGTTGCCATCGCTGTCTGCCCTCGGGTGAACAATGCGCCGGCGCCGGTGGCGCCAGCGGATGGTTAGAGTTTGGAGAAGATAGTCGGCGACGGGCTCGCGGCCGCAAAAGCGGGCTCCGTCGACTGGGTACGTTCCTGCGCGTCCACGACGGCCACCGCGGCCATGTTGACGATGTCCTGCACGTCGGCGCCGCGCTCGAGAATGTGCACGGGGCGGCGCATGCCGACGAGGATCGGGCCGATGGCCGTCGCCCCGCCAAGGTGATGCAGCAGCTTGTACGCGATGTTGCCAGCGCTGAGGTTCGGGAAGATCAGGACGTTCGCCTGCTCCTTGAGCGTGCTGAAGGGGTAGTCGCGCCGCAAGATGGCCTGGTCGAAGGCCGTGTCGGCCTGCATCTCGCCGTCTACCATGAGCGTCGGGTCGCGCTGCTTCAGCAGCTGAACGGCGCGGGCCATCTTCTCGGCATCCGGGTGCTGGACGGAGCCGAAGTTGGAGAACGAGAGCATGGCGATGCGCGGCGTGATCCCCATCGTCCGCGAGACGATCCGGCTCGCCGCGTAGGCGATCTGGGCGACCTGCTCGGCAGTGGGATCGATGTTGACCGTCGTGTCGGCGCAGAAGATCACGTGCCGGTCGGTGACGAGCATGTACATGCCGCTCACCAGCTTGGCGCTGGGATGCGCGCCGATCACCTGGAGCGCCGGCCGGAGCGTCTCCGGATAGTGCAGGTTGACGCCGGAGAGCAGCGCGTCGGCGTCACCGCGCGCGACCATGCACGAGCCGAAGTAGTTGCCATTGAACAGCTGGCGGCGTGCCTCGTCGAGCGAGAGGCCCTTCCGCTGCCGCAGCTGCCACATGTAGTGCGCGTAGCCCTCGCGCTTCTCCGAGGTCGACGGATCCTCGATGGTGATCTCGTCGAGCGGGATGTGATGCTCGGCGGCGATGCGCTCGATGCGGTCGCGATTCCCGAGGAGGATCGGATAGGCGATGTCGTCGTCGACGAGCTGCGCGGCCGCGCGCATGATCTTGGGCTCCTCGCCTTCCGGAAAGACGATGCGCTTGGGGTCGCGCATGGCGCGATTGATCAGGCCGCGCATGATGCCGCGCGCCCGCCCGAGCCTCGACTCGAGATTCTCGCGATAGCTCTCGAGGTCGATGAACTCGCGCGCCACGCCGCTGGCGACGGCCGCCCAGGCGACGGCGGGCGCGACGAAGAGGAGCACCCGCGGGTCGAATGGGAAGGGGATCAGGTAGTCAGGGCCGAAATGCACGTTGCGCAGCCCGTACAGTGCGGCCACGGAGTCCGGCACGTCCTGCTTTGCGAGCGAGGCCAGGGCGCGCGTCGCGGCCATCTTCATCTCTTCGTTGATCTCGGTGGCGCGCACGTCCAGCGCGCCGCGGAAGATGAACGGGAAGCCGAGGACGTTGTTGACCTGATTCGCGTAGTCGCTGCGCCCGGTCGCGATGATCGCGTCGTCGCGGACGGCGCGCACCTCGTCCGGGGAGATCTCCGGCACCGGGTTGGCGAGGGCGAAGATGATCGGCCGGCTCGCCATCTGGGCGACCATCTCGCGCGTCACCGCGCCGGCGACGCTGAGCCCGACGAAGACGTCGGCGCCGACCAGCGCATCGGCGATGGTGCGGGCCGCAGTCTTGTTCATGAAGCGCGCCTTGTAGGGGTCCATGTCCCCCTCGGTGCGCCCTTCGTGGATGACGCCGGCGCGGTCGCACATGATGATGTGCTCACGCTTCACGCCGAGCCGCACGTAGTGCTCGGCCGTGCTGAGCGCCGCGGCGCCGGCACCCGAGAAGACGACGCGGACCTGGGCGAGATCCTTCCCGACGATCTCGAGCGCGTTCAGCAGCGCCGCGCCGGAGATGATCGCCGTGCCGTGCTGGTCGTCGTGGAAGACGGGGATTCCCATCGTCCGACGCAGCGTCTCCTCGATGTAGAAGCAGTCGGGCGCCTTGATGTCTTCCAGGTTGATCCCGCCGACCGTCGGCTCGAGCAGCTGGCAGAACTTGATCATGTCGTCCGGCGACTCCGAGCCCACCTCGAGATCGAAGACGTCGATGTCGGCGAACTGCTTGAACAGGTTGCCCTTGCCCTCCATCACCGGCTTGCCCGCCAGGGCGCCGATGTTGCCGAGGCCGAGCACGGCCGTTCCGTTCGTGACGACGGCGACGAGGTTCCCCCGCGCCGTGTACTTGTACACGTCCTCGGGATTCTCCTTGATCGCCAGGCACGGCTCGGCGACACCAGGCGAGTAGGCGAGCGAGAGGTCGCGCTGGTTGTTCAGCGGCTTCGTGGGGACGACGGCGATCTTGCCGGGTCGTCCACGGGCGTGGTAGTCGAGAGCGTCGTCGCGTTTGGTCATGGGCAGAGGGAAAGATAGTCCATCGGAGCGGGGGGATGGACCCCTCAGCCTGGTGGCTGCCTGACAATGAAAGGGACCGGCACCCAGGTCGGTACCGGTCCCGGACTGATCCTGCGCAATTTCAGCGACGCTGTAGAATGCGCACAGGCCAGGCCAGCAGGGCGAGGAGTCCGGAGCAGGCGATGATCGCCGGCCCGGAGGGAAGGTCGAACGGCACGGAGAGCGAGAAGCCGACGACGGCGGCGATGACGGCGCTCAGGACCGCTGCGGTGAAGATGCCGCTCATGCTGCGCGCCAGCAGGAGACCCGTGACAGCGGGGAGCACCAGGAAATTGAAGACGAGCATCACACCGGCGAACTGCATCGCGAAGGCGATGACGAGCCCGAGCGTGAAGTAGAGCAGCAGGTTCCAGAAGGTGACGCGATACCCGAGGGTGCGCGCCGTCTCGCGGTCGAACGAGACGAAGAGGAACTCCTTGTAGAACAGGGCGTGCACGATGAGCACCGGGACGGTCACGGCGAGCAGCACGAGAGTGTCTGCTCGCGTGATCCCCAGGATGTTGCCCGAGAGAAAGATGTCGTGCGCCTCGCCGCTCTTCGCCTTGGAGATGAGCAGAATGCCGACGGCGGCCGCAGCCGCGTACGCCACGCCGATGGTGGCGTCGGGCGGGACGCCGGAGCGCTGCCCGCCGCCGAGGCCGAAGAACATCGCGCCCGCTAGGCTGAACGCGAGCGCAAACGCGGTGGGGTGGCCAACGATCCCCGAGACGTAGCCCAGACCGCCGAGGAAGAGCGCGAGCGCGATGCCAGCCGAGGAGAGCTGGGCCAGCGCGGCGCCCACGAAGACGATGCGGCGAAGGACGACGTAGACGCCGAGCACCGAGCACGCAACGGCGATGACGAGCGCACCGTAGAGCGCCTCGCGGAAGAGCAGGACGGTATCAAGCATCGCGAACCGTCACTCTCTTGGCCTGCGCCGCACCGCTCGAGACGCTGCTTGCGCCGTTGCCATTTGCCACACGACGCGCCACGACGATGCGGTGACCGTGCATCTCGTCCACATCCACCGGGATGCCATACATCTGCGTGAGCGTCTCTTCGGTCATGATCTCCGCGACGGTGCCGATGCGGAAACCGCGCTCCACCACGAGCGCGATGCGCTCGACGTAGTTGGCAACCTCGTTCAGCGCGTGGCTGACCATGAGGACGGTGAGCTTGTCGCGCTCGTGGAGCTCGCGAACGAGCCCGAGGATCTGCGTCGTGGAGACGAGATCCATCCCGTTCGTCGGCTCGTCCAGGACGAGCACGTTCGGCTGGCCGACGAGCGCCCTCGCGATCAGGGCGCGCTGCTTCTGCCCGCCGGACAGCGCGTTGAGCTGGCGGTCGGCGAGGTTGCCGATCCCCACATGCTCGAGCGCGTCGCACGCCAGGTCGCGATCCTTCCGCGTTGGCCGTCGTCCTAGGCCGATGCGGTCGTAGCGCCCCATGAGCACGACGTCGAGCACCTTGAGCGGGAAGTTGTAGTCCACCGAGTCGCGCTGCGGCACGTAGCCGAAGCGCAGCCCCTCGGCCTTGGAGACCGAGCCCGATTGCGGAATCAGCGAGCCGAGGATCGCCCGGAGGATAGTAGTCTTTCCGGCGCCATTCGGGCCGACGAGGCCCAGGAAGTCGCCGGTGGGAATGTCGAACGAGATGTCGGAAAGCACAGCGCGACGCCCGTAGCCGAGCGTCGCGTGGTCGAAGGTGATGAGTGCGGTCATCGCACCGCGGCCGCAAGTTGGGCCATGTCGTACTTCATGAGCGAGATGTAGTCGTTAACGGCGGCGCCCTGGATGCCGCCGACGGAAGGCGGCAGGATCAGCACCTTGATACCGGTCTGCTTGGAGACGAGATCGGCCACCTTGCGATCGTAGAAGGGCTCCATGACGATCGCCTTCGCCCCGGTACGCTTCACCGTCTGGATCACCTCGTAGAGGTGCGATGGACTGGGGGGCACACCTGGCTTCGGCTCCATGAAGGCCACGATGTTCATCTTGTTGTACTCGGCGAAGTAGCGCCAGCTCGTGTGCCACGCGACCACCGGCTTGCCCTTGATCGCCGCGAGGTCGGCCTGCCACCCCTGCTCGGCAGCGCTCAGCCGTGCTTCGAACGCCTTCTCGTTCTTCTCGTACGTGTCCTCATTGGCATGATCGAGCGCGGAGAAGCGGTCGCGGAACAGGCGCGCGATACGACGACCATTCTCCGGATCAAGCCAGTAGTGAGGATTCCCGCCTGCGTGGACATCGCCCATGCTGCGGTCGACATTTCCCTGCGGAGTATCGAGCACTCGGATAGCCGTCGAGACATCGACGTAGCCCGAACCCCCCTGCCGGATCTTCGGATTGCGAGCGCCGTCCAGGAGCAGCGGCATCCAGCCAATCTCGAGATCGAGGCCGACGAAAGCCCACACGTCCGCATTGCGGAGCTGGAGTACGAAGCTGGGCTTCGCCTCGATGAAGTGCGGATCCTGATAGCCTTCACCGATGTGCGTCGCCGTGATCTTGTTTCCGCCGACCGCCCTCGCGATGTCGTACAGATCGGTCGTCGCAGTGACGACCTTGAGCTGCGCCTCTGCGCGCGGCGCGAGCGCCAGCGCGGCGGCGAGGAGCACATAGTTCAACGAGCGTTTCATGTATGATGACTCCAGAAGAGGTGCTGGACGCGATTCAGAATGGATGCGGCTTGTGCGGGCCGAGCGAAAAGACAGCCTGCACGAGCAGTCGATGAGTGAATTCCGTGTCTTGCGACGACAGGCCTTCGTACGCGGCCATCAGCTTCGTGAACTCGCTCGGATACCATTCAGCATACACTGACCCGGCATTCAGGGTCCGGCCCGCATTCTCGGGGTTCTGCACGTAATCGTACCGTGTCGCGAGGTACGTTCGCTGCCCCGTCTGAAGGCGAGCGAAGACGTAGGCGCCCGTGTAGTCGCGCGTCGGGCCGGCGTAGCTGCCCGGTATGAACGGACCAGAATGTCCGCACTCGACGATGCACTGCACGACGGCGGGCACCGAGGGTGTCTTCTCGTTCACCTGGTGCATGACTTCCGTCTGCAGGATGAACGACTTGTATAGGCCCTGCTGGAGCGGACGCCAGCGGTACGTCAGGTCCGCGCCGAAAGTGGACTGCCGCGCATTCGTGGCATTGATCCCACCGCCTAGACGTGTCGCATACAGGCTGTCGAGCGGCTGCTCGCGCACGCCGGTGAGCGCCGAGAACGACAGCTCGAAGTTCTGCGACTCGCTGAGGTCCACGTAGTTGCGGAGTCGCGCGGAGTAACCGAGCCCACCGAGCGATTTGTTGACCGGATCGATCGTGGAAAGGTTGTCCAGCCGCTCGCTGAGGCGGTCAACCGCAGTGATGTTCAGCTCCTGGAAGAAACCGAACGGCGAGAAGACGCGGCTGCCCCAGATACCCGTACCCTTGAGCCCGTCGCCGCTGAGCAGCTTCTGGATGACGTACGGGTACTCGATCGTGTGCAGGTCGTGCCGATGAGTCGTGTTCTGCTTGCCGAACGGCATCAGGAAGCGGCCGAGCTTGGCTTCGAGCTGGTTGGGGAGCGCCGTCGTGGTGAGGAATGCCTGCTCGATGGAGACTTTCTCCAGATCGCTGAAGCCGAGAAAGACGTCGCCCCGGAAGTACGGATCCACGACTGATTGCACGGCGATCTCGACCTCGCGCACTCCGAAGCGGCTGCGATCGGCCTGCGAGCTCCCCTTCGGTGACAGGTCGCCGACGAGATCCCCAACGGCGCTGAAGTCCGGCAGGAGACGCGGGTTGGTGGGGCCGGACTGTGGCCCGACGGGCCCGGAGCTCGTGCCGCCCCCGCTGGTCGTCGGCGCCAAGGCGCCCCCCAGCTCCTTCATGAGTGCGATGGAATCCTTTACGGCCTGAGCGACCGAATCGGCGCGGGCCTTGTTTCGGGCTGTCGTGTCCTGCTGGGCGCCCACGAGCGGGGCGCCGGCCAGCAGGCACACGATGGCCATCCTGACTATGCGCATGAGTATTGGCGGTCTGATATTCGCGCCGGACGACTGCCCCTCGATCCTCGAGGGTGACATCGCACCGCGCACATGGCTTTGACTGGTGTCGTTCCACTTCGCCGGCGCGAGGCGCGCGGCGAGGAAGACGTCAGCTGACTGGTGGCGCCCGGGGAAGGGCGGTGCGGTCGCGCGAGGATCCGACGACGACGAGATCCGTCGCTGCGATCGGCATCTTCGGGCAGAGCGTCGATGCGAGGTCCGCCTGCACCGTGCTCGGGGTGCCGACGCGCGAGACGACATGGCAGAGCGCGCAGTCGGCCGGATGGACCGGAGTGCAGCTTTCGCTCGTGCGCGATTCGGCGTGGCCGGAGACGCCGTATGGCGTGGCGCGCTCCAGCCATGCGTCACCATAGTTCGCGGCGACGGGCAGTGCGAACTGCAGCACTGCCCAGAGTATCGCCCAGCCGCGAGTCCCTCGGCGCCAACGCATTGCAGCAAGCTAGGCGGCGCTACCACGGGAGGCAAACGGCTGCAATGGTCGCTGGCCGTGCCTCGGGATACAATTGGACTTCCTCTGGAGGTGAGGCATGGTGCGGCGCGTGATCGTCATCGGCGCGGGAGCAGCGGGTACGATGGCGGCGATCTTCGCGGCGACAGCCGGCGCGGAGACGACGCTGCTCGAGCGCACCCGCGATGGCGGACGGAAGATCCTGATCTCGGGAGGCGGCCGTTGCAACGTGCTTCCCTCGCGGCTGGACGAGGGGCGCTTCATCACCGACTCGTCCGCCAACACGCTGCGCAAGATCGTGCGCTCGTGGCCGCTGGCCGAGCAGATCGCCTTCTTCGAGCGCGACGTCGGCATCGCGCTCGAGGAAGAGCCGGAATCGGCCAAGCTCTTTCCCGCATCGCACAAGGCGCGGGACGTACGCGATGGACTTCTCGCGCTCGCGACCGCGCGCGGGGCGGCGGTTCGCATGGACACGCTGGTCGCCGGAATCGAGCCGACCGGGCATGGATGGCGGGTGGCACGTGAAGGTGGAGAGCCGCTCGAATGCGACGCGCTGATCGTCGCAACCGGAGGGCTGTCCGTGCCAGCCACCGGAAGCGACGGTCGTGGGCTTCGCATGCTGACGGCGCTCGGCCACGTCACGCACCCCACGTATGCAGCGCTCACGCCGATCACGACGGAGCCCTCGGCGTTCACCGACCTCTCGGGCGTCTCGCTCTCGGTGTCGATCACGGCGCGGAGCGCCACGCGCACCGCCACGGCCAGTGGTGGTTTTCTCTTCACGCACCGCGGCTACAGCGGCCCGTCGGCACTCGACGTGTCGCACGTCGTGGTGCGATCGCGTCATGAGGACGAGGCGCCTCGCGCGTCGCTGAGCGTGCGATGGTCTCCACTCGACGAAGCGGCATGGGCGGACCGACTGCGGCCGCAGGGCGCGAGAACGGTGCTCGGCGCCGTGCGCGCGGAGCTGCCGGACCGGCTCGCCTCGGTGCTGGTCGCGCAGGCGGGGATCGCCGACGGCCGTACCCTCGCCGAGTTGACGCGCGACGAACGGCGACGACTGCTGGAGACGCTGCTACGCGGCGCGCTTCCCTGGTCGGGCGACGAGGGCTACAAGAAGGCCGAAGTGATGGGTGGAGGGATAGATCTCGCCGAGATCGATCCCCGAACGATGGAGAGCCGGCGGCACAGGGGACTCTTTCTCTGCGGCGAGGTGCTCGACGCGTTCGGACCCATCGGTGGCTACAACTTCCTCTGGGCCTGGTCCACTGGCCGCGCAGCCGGCTTGGGCGCGGCTCGAGGGACGTCGTGATGCTGCCGCGCACGAGCGACCGCTGGCGTGAGTTGACGCAGGCGTACGGATCGGCGGACGACATCCCCCGCCTGCTCGACGCGCTGGACGCAGCCACGTCGGCGCAGGACGTCGCCGAGCTCTGGTTCGGACTCTGGGCGACGCTCTGTCCCGGGAAGCGCGTGTTCGACGCGGCGTACGCGGCGGTGCCGCATCTGCTCGCGTGGTCGCACGGGCGGAGTCTGCGCGAGCAGGCGCTGACGCTGCACTTTGCCGCCGCGGTCGAGAGCCTTCGCCCTGTGCCGGACTCGCCACCGATCCCGCCGGATCTCATCGAATCGTACGCGAGAGCGGTCGAGTCGCTGCCGGCTCACGTGCTCGCATGCGCCGCCGAGCCGTGGGATGTGGACGTCACCCAGATCATGGCCGCGGCACTCGCGGCGGGAAAGCGTCAGGCAGCGCTGTCGCGCGCGATCCTCGCACTCTCCGACGACGCCGTCGAGGGCTGACGCGACTCGGCGCCGCGCTCTCTCGAGAGAACGCGGCGCCGATTTGTCTGCGGACTGAAGCGCGACCGCGGGCAGTTACATCCCGAACTCGCGCGCGAACGCAACCGGGAAGGCGAACGTCTTCGCGCGCGTGCGGCTCTCCATGGCGTCGGACACTCGCTCGAGGCGCTTGGGGATGCCGAGGATCTTCTCCTGGGCGCGCTTGCCCATCTCGTCGAGCCCGGTGATTGTCTCGATTGCCCAGTGCTTGATCTGCTCCTCGACGATCGTGAGGTAGTCGCGCGGCCCGTAGATTCCGGCGCGGCGAATGACGTCGGCCATGTCGCGGAAGTTGGGCATGTTCACTCCCGGCATGTCGATGCTCGGCATGATCTCGGCGGCCGAGGCGAGCGCGTTGTTGGGATCGCGCGCCAGCACTTCCTTGAAGATCGTCCGGTAGAAGACGTAGTGACGCGCCTCTTCCTTCGCGACGTTGGAGAGCACGGTGCCGATCTGCGGCTCGTACTTTCCGGCGAGCTTGCCGGTGTTGGAATGGCTCACCTGCGTCGCGCGCTCCTGCAGCGTCGTGTAGACGAAGACGCGGTAGGGATCCTTGTCCCACGCGGGCTCGAAGCCCGCCTTGAGATACTCGAACTGCATCCGCTCGAGCACGGGATTGTCGAGAACCTTGCTGTCGTGCATGTAGTCGTGCAGCACGGCACCGTGCCGATCCTCCTCTGCCGTCCAGAGGTTCGTCCACTTCGCCCAGAAGGTGTCGCCGCCCAGGTAGGTGGCGAGCAGGCGATGGAAGTGGGGAAGCCCCTCTTCGGTCAGGAGGTTGAGCGCGAGCGCCACGCGGGCCGGAAGGCTGATGCCTTCGGCGCGGCTGCGCAACTCGCGAATGTGTGCGTCCGGATCGGTATCCGGCGGCGGAGCGAGCAGCTCGCTCGGGAACCAGAGGATACGCTTGGCCTCGTGGACGACCATGAGGTCGTGCACGACGGGCTCGAGATCGGCCAGCACTTCGACTTTGGCGAGCGTCTCCGCTTCTTGTGGTGTCATCCCATGAATCTGACGTGCGGAGCGCGTGCGGTCCAGCGGGCAAGCCGACCCACCGTCGCGGAACGGTGTGTGCCTGCTACTTTCCGACCGATCACTCCCTCGCCGAGACCCTCCGATGCCCAAGCTCGTCGTGCTGTATCCCCCACCCGTCAACGTCGAGGCGTTCGAGACGATGTACCGCGAGGAGCACGCGCCACTCGTACGTGCGCAGATGCCGGAGATTCGGCGGTTCGTCTCTGCGCGGCTTGCGAGCCCATCCGAAGGACCGCCGGCGTTTCACGGGACGGCCGAGCTCTACTTCGAGACGATGGACGTGCTGCGCGCCGCGACGAGCTCGGCTGGTGGCCAGCGCGCCGCGGGACACGCGCTGCAGATGTCCACCGGCGGCGTACCGACGATGCTCGTGGTCGAGGATGCCGAAGCCTGATGGCACTCACTGCAACGATCTACAACTTCGACATCCAGCTCGCCGACGTAGACCGCGGCGTCTACGAATCGCTGTCGTTCCGCGTCGCCTGCCAGCCGTCGGAGACCCAGGAATACCTGATGTCGCGCGTGCTGGCGTACTGCCTGGAATACACCGAGGGAATCTCGTTTTCCCGCGGCATCGCCGAGGCCGACGTGCCGGCGCTGGCGGTCAACGACCTCACGGGTGCGCTGCAGCTCTGGATCGACGTCGGCGCGCCGGATGCGGCGCGGGTGCACAAGGCGAGCAAGGGCGCTCCGCGCGTCGCGATCTACACGCATCGTGATCCCGCGCAGCTCCTCCGCCAGTACGAGGGTGAGCGCATCCATCGTGCGGCGGACGTCGAGCTCTACGCGATCGATCGCGAGCTGATCGCCGGGCTCGTGGAGCGGCTGGACCGCCGCAACAGCTGGGATCTCTCGGTGACGGAGCGCCACCTGTACGTGTCCATCGGCGGCACGACAGTGGAAGGCGACGTCACCCGCGTCCCACTCGTCTAGCTTGTCTGGCTCGTCAGCCTCCGGCCATGTAGCCGCGCAGACGGTCGAGCATGCGGGTATCTGTGGCTGTCGCGTCATCCAGCTTGGGCGTCTCGATGACCTTTGGAACGTGAGCGAGCCGCGCGTCGGTCATGATGCGCCGGAAGGGGACTTCGCCGAGCGATCCTTCGGCGATCAGCTCGTGGCGGTCCTTGCGAGACGCGAACGGTGTCTTCGAGTCGTTCAGGTGCATCACGCGCAGCCGATCGAGTCCCAGCGTGTCGGACAGCCGAGCGATCACGCCGTCGTAGTCCTGCACGAGGTCGTAGCCGGCGGAGTACGCGTGGCAGGTGTCGAGGCAGATGCCGACGCGCGAGCGGTGCGCTGCGTCGACGCGCTCGATGATCGCCGCGAGCTCCTCGAAGGTGGCGCCGAGCGCGGTGCCCGAGCCGGCGGTCGTCTCGAGACAGAGCACCGTGCTCACTGGAGCGGCGGCGAGCGCCTCGCTGATCGCGTCCGCATTGCGCGCCAGCCCTGCGTCGCGGTCATCCATGAAGTTGCCGGGATGTGAGACGAGGTAGTGCAGACCGAGCGCGCCACAGCGGCGGAGCTCCATCGTGAACGACTCGATCGACCGCGCGCGCAGCACCGGGTCCGGGCTCGCCAGGTTGATGAGATACGAGTCGTGCGCCATCGTCGCCTGCACGGTGGTCTGCGCGAGGCGCTCACGAAAGGTGGTGCACTCGTCGTCCACGCATTCGCGCTCGGCCCAGCGGTTGCCCTGCTTGGTGAACAGCTGGAGGGCGGTGGCGTTGAGGGCGCCGGCGCGCGCTGGAGCCTCGGGAACGCCGCCGGCGGCGCTGACGTGCGCGCCGAGCAGGGGAGTGGTGGACATTGACGGCGTTGGGCGGGCAACAAAGGTGCAGCGGGATTGTCGCAAGCTAACGAGCGCGACGCCCGCTCAGCGTGACCCGCGGAGCCACGCTTCCGGGTCGACTGCACGGCCCTGCGGACGCATCTCGAAGTGCAGGTGCGGCTTGAGATCGGGATCCGAGATGCCGACCGTTCCCACGACGTCGCCCTTCCGGATGGTCGCGCCGGTGCGCGTGGAGGCAGAGTTGAGCGAAGCGTAGATGGAGTAATCGCCTCCCCCGTGCTGCACGATGACGGTGAGCCCGTAGGTGCCCAGCGGACCGGCGCTCACGACGGTGCCGGGCGCGACGGCCCGCACCGGCGTGCCGATCGCGGCGGCGATGCCGACGCCATTCCAGCGCGTCGTCGTGTTGTTCGGGTTGATCACGCGACCGAAGCGGTAGAGCAGGGTGCCCTCGACTGGCCAGTCGAGCCGACCCAGATCGCTCGTGCGCAGCGTGCTCGCCGCGCGGGGCGCATTCGGTCGGCGCTCGCTGCGCCGCCGCTCCGCATCCAGCGTCGCGAGTACGTTCCCGAGCCGCGCCTCGGACTCCCGGATGCGCGCGAGCCGATCCACGATCTGCTGCGTCGAGCGCTGCGCCTGGACGAGGCTCGACGACCGCTGGCGCGAGAGCTGGGCGAGCCTCTCCTCCTCGTGCTGCTTATCGCTGCGGTTCTCTTCTACCGCGTCGCGCAGCTTGACCAGGTCGCTGCGCCGCCGGCTGATGTCGTCGCGCAGCTGCTCCACGCGGTGCACGAGCGATCTGTCGTGCACGGCGATCTCGTGCAGGTACTTGTAGCGCGCCACCAGTTCACCGAACGATCGCGCCGTGAGCAGCGCTTCCGCCGAGTAGAGGGGACCGCGCTTGTAGATGTCCACGAGACGCCGCTGCAGCGTCGTGCGTCGGCGCGAGAGCTCCGACTCGGCCCCCGACATTCTCGTCGTCGTTTCGGTCACGTCTCCGGTGATGGACGCCAGCTGCTGGTCAAGCGTCCTGAGCACCAGCTCGGTGGACGAGCGCTGCCGATCGAGGTTGGCCACCTCCTCGCGGAGGTCGTGCACGTTGCCCTGGAGATTCGCCATCCGCTGCTCGAGCTCGGAGCGCTCGCGGCGGATACGATCCAGCTCCGCGCGTTGCGCCCGGATGCGAGACTCGGCGGTTTGGCCACGCAGCGACGCAGGAACCAGAAGGAGCGCGACCAGACTACCGATGCGTGCGACGCGCAGGACTAGACGCGGCGTAGATGCCTCCCCACCGAGAGCACGCTGCCGAACAGTCCGATCAGCGCGCCGAACAGGATGCCAAGGAGGGCGATGCGCCGGTCGAAGAAGACGGTGTGGATCAGGTAGCGGTCGATCACCGAGCTCGCGAGCCAGGTGAGGAGAAGGGCGAGCAGCCCACCCGCCACCCCCTGCGCGAATCCTTCGATCAGGAAGGGGCGGCGGATGTACGCGTCGGTCGCGCCGACCAGCCGCATGATCGAGATCTCCTTGGCACGCGCGAGCACCGCCATCCGAATCGTCGCACCGATGATGATCACCGACACCGCGGCGAAGGCGAATCCCAGCACGAGGCCGGCGATCCCCGCCACGTTGCGAAGACGGTAGAGCTTGACGATCCACTCTTCTCCGTACCGGATGTCGTCCACGAAGGAGAATGCCTTCACGCGCGAAGCCACTCGCCGCACGGTGGCCGGATCGCGAAAGCCTGATTTCAGCTGGATGTCGATGGAGCCTGGCAGCGCGGCGCCTTCGAAGACATCGCGAAACTCGCCGAGCTCCTCGCGGGCGCGCACGAGCGCCTGCTCTGGGGTGACGACGCGGACGGCGCGGACTTCGGGGAAGGTGGCGATGTCGGCTGACGCCAGCGCAACCGCCTCGGGCGTGGTGCTGTCCGCGACGAAGGCGCGGATCTCCACGCGATCTTCGAGGCGCTCGAGCGCCTCGCGAATGTTCAGCGCGACGAGCCCGAACAGTCCGAACGCGAACAGCGAGAACGCGATCGTCGTCACGCTCAACGCGCTGAGCAGCGGAGATCGCTGAAAGGTGATCAGTGCATCACGGAGCGAGCGCATCAGCCGCCACGCGCCTTGGGCGTGCGACCCTGTTCAGCGGAATCGAAGACGATGCTGCCCCGGTTCATCTCCACCGCACGGTACTCCTGCCGGCGGATCAGCTCGAGGTTGTGCGTCGCCATGATGATCGCCGTACCTCCCGCGTTGATCTCGCGCAGGAGCTGGAAGATGCCCCGCGTTGCGCGATCGTCGAGATTTCCGGTGGGCTCGTCGGCGAGCAGGATGAACGGATCGTTCACGAGCGCCCGCGCGATCGCGACGCGCTGCTGTTCGCCACCGGAGAGCTCGCGCGGGAGCGCGGTGCCCTTCGACGCCAGTCCCACCTGCGTCAGAACGCGCGATACGCGCGGCCCGATGACCGCTCTGGGCGCGCCTGTCACCTCGAGCGCGAAGGCGATGTTTTGCTCCGCGGTCCGATTCTCCAGCAGGCGAAAGTCCTGGAAGATGATGCCGAGCTTCCGTCGGAGCTTCGCCACGTCGCGGCCGGTGGCGTTGACGGAGCTCGTGCCGCTCACGCGCACCTCCCCGGACGTCGGCCGCTCCTCCATGTAGACCATCTTCAGCAGCGTCGTCTTGCCGGCGCCGCTCGGACCGGTCAGGAAGACGAACTCGCCCTTCGTGACGCGCATCGTGACGTCGCTGACGGCGGTCCCGGTACGCGGATAGCTCTTCGTGACGCTGGTGAAGCGGATCATCAGGAGTCGGACGTGAGCAGCAGGTCGTCTTCGGCGTGCTCGATGATTTTCCAGCTCGCCGTCGCCGTGACGGTGTCGATGATGGCTTTCAGCAGCCCGATGAGGATGGGCCCCAGAAGGATGCCGGCGAGCCCGAAGGTGTAGACACCCGTGATGAGCGCGACGAACATCCAGTAGAAGTTGAGCACGCGTGAGCGGTCGGCGGCGATCTTGGGGCGCAGGTAGGTCGAGATGAACACCGTGTTCACCAGCGTGCCGATCACCACCATCGCGATCGCCTGCGGGACGGCATCGCGGAACACGACCAGCCAGAGCGCAACCGGCACGTACACGCTCCACGAGCCCACGATTGGGAAGAATCCGATGATGAACGAGGTGACGGCGAGAGCGCCGGCCAACGGCACGCGGAACGCGAGGTTCATCCCGAGGATGATCAGCGACTTGAGCGTCTGCGTCAGCAGCGTGGAGTAGATCGCGCCGTAGAGCACCCCCCGCACGTTCGTGTCGAGCGCCCGCCGCAGCGCACCGTAGCGCGGGGGAATCTTGCCGGAGAGATAGCTGCCGATGTTCTCGGCCTCGAGCAGGATGTAGAACGCCGTGAACATGAAGATCGTGGCCTGCACGCTGAAGCCAGCCAACGCCGAGCGCAGCACGAGCGGCAGCTTGGTGCCGTAGGATGTCGCGTCCACGACGAATTTGCCGAGCACAGTCGCAGACTTGGCGGTTGCAAGGAAGGGGATGTGGCGCACGGCGGCATCGATCTTCGCGACGATCTCGTCCTGGTGCTGGCTGGCGTAGCTCACGACGTCGGCCAGCTCGCTGTAGCTGTAGCCGATGACGACGAGGATCGGGACGATCACGCCCAGCAGCGTGAGGATCGCGGACAGCGTCG
>JAYUTY010000132.1:0-2048 GCA_043754875.1 Gemmatimonadota bacterium | reverse complement strand
GATCGCCGGTGAACGCACCACCCCCTCGGGAGCGCATTCGCACACCGCGATCCGCTGCGCGCCGCAGGTGCGGACAGCTCGGTCAGGTCATCGGCGATGGCACGCGAGCACCTACACGTCGCATCGTGTCGCCGAGGTCAGTTGACCCGGGGAAATCCCCATCGCACGCAGCCGAGCGGCGCCGCCAACGTTGCGAGTTTGCTCTGGGCTGCTCCGGCACGGCGCTTGAGTAGACTTGCAGGATGGGAGCGGACTCCGACGACGACCTGGACGATCTGATCGACTGCTACGTGATGGCCGCGCTGCGTGCGACGAACACCAGGCAGAGCGAGGGCCGTCCCGCTCCGATCCAGGTCGCCGCCTTCGTCGAGGAGGCCCCGACCGCGACCGACATGCATACAGCCGAGGCGGTCGAGGAGCTGCACTCGGCACTCTCCCTCGAGCTGGTTCCCCAGTTGCCACGGGTGCGGTTCGCGCGCAGCAGCGTGTCGCCCGTGCAGCCGTTCGACCTCGACGACGAGATCACGAACATCCACGTCCGCGTCAGCTGACTCAGCGAGCGGAGACCTTCGCGGTCTTCTTGAACGCGGCCTTGAGGTTCTTTCCGGCGCGCAGCTCGGCCCGCCGCGCCTTGGCGACGGCCGCGCCCATGCCGAAGAACTCGTGCGTGACCCCGCGATAGTCGGCGGCGTCGACATCGATGCCCGCCGCCATCAGGTTGTTCGCGAGCTGCTGACCCTCGCTGCGCAGCGGATCGATCTCGGCCGTGATCACCGTCGCGGAGGGGAGTCCACGCAGGTCCGCGCGGTGAACGAGGTCGAGCCGAACATCTTTGGTCTCGGCCGGCTTCGCGAACAGGTGCGAGACGAACCACTCCATACCCGCCTTGCCGAGCGGCTTCGCGTCCGCGTTGGCGACGTAGCTCGGGGTCGTCATGTCGGCACCGGCCACCGGATAGATCAGCAGCATGTGCATCGGCATCGTGACCTTCTCGTCGCGGGCACGGACGGCGGTGTTGAACGCGAGGTTGCCACCGGCGCTCTCGCCGGCAACCGCCAGGCGCTCGGGATCGCCGCCGAAGCTCGCGGCGTTGTCATGCACCCACTTGTACGCGGCGAACGCATCGTCGTGTGCGGCCGGAAACTTGTGCTCCGGTGCCTTGCGATATTCGACCGAGACGATGATCGCGCCCGCCGCGTTCGCGAGGGCTCGCGGTGAGGAGTCGTAGACGTCGAGATCGGCGATCACCCAGCCACCGCCATGAAAGTAGACGACGACGGGGAACGGACCTTTACCGTTCGGCGTGTAGATTCTCAGCGGAAGCTGCGAACCATCGCCACCGGCGTAGGTGCGGTTCTCGACCTTCGCGACCGCCTGCGGCACCGGCGCCTTGCCGAGCTTCTTGGTCATCACGGCCGTCACCGCGTCGGCCGGAGTTGGCTGACGGCGCGCCTCGTCGGGCGTCAGCGACGCGAGCGGCTTGCCGCCGAGGACCGCCAGCGCATCGAGAACCGCTTTCATGTCCCTGTCGGCCTTGGCAGTCGGAGCCGGGTCCGACACAGCCATCGAGGCTCGTGGGTTCTCGGGCGTGCGAGGATCCGCGAGGAGAGAACCGCCGAGGACGCACAGGCTCGCGACCGCGGCGGACAGATGTTTGGTGATGGTCATGAGGCGACTCCGTGCAAGCACGAGACCCCGGGCGGCTCCGCTACACGCATGCCAGGCACCATCGAGCCAACGTGATCGTGCGCCGGAGACATGATGCGCGCGCCTGCGGTGAGGTCCCGCTACGCGAGCGTGCAGACGATGGTCGGATCGTGGATTGTCGGCGAACGTGAGATTCGCGCGGGTCACGCCGCGAGTCGCCGCAGCGCGTGCGTTCAAGGCTGCGCGACCGTGCGCTCGCCGGCACCCCGGCTCGATGGACGGCGGCAACGATCTAGAACAGACCGTTCCACTGCGCGCGGCGATCGCCGTCGGGATCGTCGACCACGGCGGAGCTGCGATCGAGGACCATCGTCGAGCGCCGTGCGTCGTACACCGGCCAG
>JAYUTY010000131.1:0-6178 GCA_043754875.1 Gemmatimonadota bacterium | reverse complement strand
GAGATCGGACGCCTCAGCTTTCGATATCTTCCGGTATGAATGCTCCCGGCACCGCTCTCGTTCTCTTCGCTCGCGCTCCCGAGCTGGGCCGAGTGAAGACGCGACTCGCGCTGGACGTAGGCGCCGCGCGCGCACTCGAGATCTACCGCGAGCTCGCGGAGGGGGTGATCGGCGCCGTGCGCGGCAGCGCGACCAGAATGATCGTCCGATTCACACCCGCGAACGCCGCAGACGAGATGCACCGCTGGCTCGGTGATGGTCTCGCGTACGAGCCTCAGTGCGACGGCGACCTCGGCGCGCGGATGCATGATGCGATCGAGGTTGAGCTTGCCGCCGGCGCAGAGCGCGTGATCGTCATCGGTACGGACTGCCCCACCGTGACCGCCGACACCATCGCGCAGGCACTTGCCGCCCTCGACGAGTGCGACGTCGTGTTCGGCCCGGCCGAGGACGGCGGCTACTATCTCGTCGGGACTCGCGCGACGGCACCAGGGCTGTTTCACGACATGCCATGGAGCTCCGAGCAGGTGCTCCCGCTCTCCCTCGAGCGGGCGGCCGCGAGTGGGCTGCGTGTCTCGCTGCTCGCCAGGATGCGGGATGTGGACACGGGCGCCGACTGGGCCGCCCACGAGGCGCGGCGTGCGCGCGAGGCCGCGGATCAGTCGCGCTCTCCCTCAGGGCGATAGACGCGCGCGAGCAGCGCTGGACTGGTGCCGCCGAGGAAGCGCGCGAGCAGCCCGAGGTTGCGTAGCGAGCGACGCAGCACGCCGTCACGCTCCCAGCGGCGCGCACTCACGAGCACGTGCTCGGGCAGAATCTGCACCCCGCCGAGCGGCCGGAGTGCGCGGGCCATCATGACGTCCTCCATCAGCGCGACGTCGGCAAAGCCGCCCGTCCGGTCGTACAACGTTCGGGCGATGACGAGCCCCTGATCGCCGTACGGGAGGCCCAGCAGTCGCGACCGGACATTCGCGCCGATCTCCACCATCCGATAGGCTACACCCTGCGCATCGATCCGGAGCCGGAACGCGCATGCGCGAGTTGCACCGCCGTCCACGACCAGGTCGAGCGCGCGTCGTGACGCTGACGGAAGTCGCAGATCGGCGTGCAGGAAGCAGAGCACCGAGCCACTCGCCGCGGCCGCCCCCGCCGCCAACTGCTGGCCCCGACCGCGTCGCATCACCAGCGTCCGCGCGCCCGCCTCGCCCGCGATGCGCACCGTCTCGTCGCTGCTGCCGCCGTCCACGACGACTATCTCGTGCGTCGAGCGCAGCGCAGCGACATCGCCGATCAGCGCGGCGATTGATGACTCCTCGTTCCATGACGGAATGATCACGGAGAGAGCTGGCACCGTCACGCGAAGGACCTTCGTACGATCCATCGTGCGATCGACCGCGTCGCTCCCGTAAAGCGCGCTTTCTGATGGCCCTCCGCCGCCTGCCGGATGGCTTCGGAGAGCGTGGGATACGGGTGTACCAGTCCGGCGAGGGCCTGCACCCCGAGTCCCGTCTTGAGAGCAAGGGCAACTTCGCCGATCATCTGCCCCGCTCCGGCACAGAGGATGTGGCCGCCGAGCAGCGCTCCGTTCGCGCGCGTGATGAGCTTCACCATTCCAGTGCGCTCGCCGTCAGCGATCGCGCGATCGACGTCGGCGACGTCGCGCGTCCATACGCGCACGTCGCGGCCATGCGCCTCGCGAGCCTCTCGTTCGGTGAGCCCCACGTGCGCGAGCTCCGGATCGGTGTAGGTCACCCACGGGATCGCGCCGTAGCTCACCTTCGTCCGCCACGGAAAGAACGCGTTGCGAATGACCAGCCGCGCCTGGTAGTCGGCGACGTGCGTGAACCTCGGACCGCCCGTGCAGTCGCCCACCGCCCACACGTTCTTCGCCGTCGTGCGCAGCATGTCGTCCACCACGACGCCGTTCGCGCCGACCCGAACGCCACCGACGGCGAGCTCCATCGTGTCGGTCCGTGCCTCGCGTCCCACTGCAACGAGCAGGTGCGATCCTTCGAGCTCGCGTGTCGCACCGTCCGGCAGGCGCACCGTGAGGGCGATCCCAGTTGCGGTCGCTCGGCTCCCCACGGCGCGCGTGCCAAGGAGGAAGTCGACGCCGTCCTCCTCGATCGCTCGACGAAGGTGCGGAACGAGCTGTTCGTCCTCGCGCGCCAGCAGCGCCGGGCCCCCTTCCACCACCGTCACGACACTTCCGAGTCGCGCAAAGGCCTGGGCGAGCTCGACTCCGATCGCGCCACCACCGAGCACGATCAGATGCGCCGGGCGCTCGGCGAGCTCGAAGACCGTTTCGTTCGTGAGGTACGGCGTCGCGTCCAGTCCGGGGATCGGCGGAACGACCGGACGTGACCCGGTGGCGATCACCACGTGGCGCGCGGCGATGCGGCGGCCGTCGACGTCGAGCAAGCGCTCCCCCGTGAAGCGCGCCGTGCCCTGGATGACGTCGATTCCCATACCGCGAAACCGGTCCGCGCTGTCGTGCGGTGCGATCGTGGCGACCGCGCCATGCACCCACCGCATCGCGGCACCGAAGTCGACCTGCGGCTCAGCGTGAACTCCGAACTTCAGGGCCCGCCGGGCGTGCGCCGCGGCCTTGCCGCAGGCGAGGAGCGCCTTGCTGGGAACACAGCCGTTCCACAGGCATTCACCTCCCAGGCGACCTCGCTCGACGAGCGCGACGCGCGCCCCGATTCCGGCGGCCCCGACAGCAGTCACGAGGCCGCCGGCGCCACCGCCCACGACGATCAGATCGAACTGGTTCACGAACGGCCGCCGTCGATGAGTGTGCGTCGTGTCAGGAGAGGCAATCCAGCGGCGCGATGAGGACGTACCGATGCAGGGACCGGGCGAGCGCGCCCGTGGAACGAACGATGCTCGCGCAATACCGTTCCCGCCACCAGACCAGCAGCTTCCCCACCCAGGAACCACGACATGGCCGACTCCATCGCGCCCGATGATCGCCCCGCCTACTACGACTCGCGGGACCTCGCACGCTTCGGCGACATCGGGCAGGCTGCGCCCGACCTCGCGGCCAAGTTTTTCGATTGGTACGGCGCCGTCTTCGCCGAGGGCGCGCTGAGCGCACGGGAGAAGTCGCTGATCGCCCTGGCGGTCGCCCACGCCGTCCAGTGCCCGTACTGCATCGACGCCTACTCCAAGGACGCGCTGGAGAAGGGGTCCAACATCGATCAGATGACCGAGGCGCTTCACGTCACCGCCGCCATCCGCGGCGGCGCGTCACTCGTTCACGGGGTGCAGATGCGCAATCACGTCCACGACCTCGGCATGTAGATGGGACGCATCCTCGCCACCCTCCAGAAACGCGGCGCCGCGCTGTCGTCGGTCGCGGCGCAGCGCGCCCTGCTGGAGGGGCTGCCGCTCTCGCGCACCTTCCAGCAGGCGCTCGAGAGCACGGGACTCTACCCGCTCACGGCCACGGGAATCGAGATCCTTCAGATCAACACCGGGCGGCGCTGCAACCAGACGTGCAGGCACTGTCACGTCGACGCGGGACCCGACCGCAAGGAAGTCATGTCGCGCGAGGTGCTCGACGCGTGCCTCGCCTTTCTCGAGCGCCACGCGATTCCGCGGTTCGACATCACCGGCGGCGCCCCCGAGCTGCACCCGGCCTTTCGCGAGATGGTGGTACGCGGAGCGCGCGCAGGCGCGCACGTCATGCACCGGTGCAACCTCACTGCGATCCTCCTTCCCAACTACGCCGACATCCCTGCCCTGCTGGCACGGCATCGCGTGGAGGTCATCGCCTCTCTTCCGTACTTCCAGGCACGCGAGACCGATGCGCAACGCGGCGAGGGCGTCTTCGACGAATCGATCGAAGGGATTCGTCGGCTGAACGCGCTCGGCTACGGCAAGGGGACGGGACTGGAGCTCAACCTGGTCGCAAACCCCGTCGGCACCTTCCTCCCGGGCAACCAGGCAGCGCTCGAAACCATGTGGAAGCGCGAGCTGAAGACGCGATTCGATCTCGACTTCGATCATCTCTTCACGATCACGAACATGCCGATCTCCCGCTATCTCGAGTTCCTCGACGAGCGCGGGAAGACGCTGCACTACGTGACGCAGCTCGTGAATGCCTACAATCCCGGCGCGGCTGCCGGGGTGATGTGCCGCAACACGCTGAGCGTTGGCTACGACGGCGGGCTGTACGACTGCGACTTCAATCAGATGCTGGAGATGCGCGTGGACGATCGGCTCCCCCAGACGATCTTCGATGCCACGTTCGACGCCCTCGCGTCGCGACCGATCGTCGTGGGAGCGCACTGCTTCGGCTGCACCGCAGGTGCCGGCAGCTCGTGTGGAGGGGCCGTTGCCTGAGACGGTGCGCGGTGGCGCAACGGTCTATCTCAAGCTCGCCGCGCTTGCGGCGATACTCGCGATCGCCTTCGTCTCCGCGCGTGCGCTCGGCCTCTTCCACTACACCGATGTCGCCACGCTCTCGTCCGCGGTGCGGGCGCTGCGCACGCAGCCGCACGTCGGCCTCCTCTTCGTCGGCGCGTACGCGCTCGCCACGACGCTGGCCCTGCCCGGCAGCGTGCTCACGATCGCCGGGGGTGCCATCTTCGGATTCGGGAAGGGCACCGTGCTCAACTGGCTGGGTGCCACGATCGGCGCGACGCTGGCCTACCTGCTCGCCCGCGCGCTCGGCCTCGATGCGGTGCGCCGCCTGCTTGGCCGTCGCGCTGATCGACTCGACGCGCTCGCGGGCGCGCACGGCTTCACCGCGGTGCTCCGCCTGCGGCTGATCCCCGCGGTGCCCTTCAACCTGCTCAACTTCGCTGCGGGTCTCGCCGGCGTCCCGTTCCGCGATTACCTGCTCGGCACGATGCTCGGGCTGCTGCCCGCCACGGCGGTCTACACCTACTTCGCCGACGCGCTCCTCTCGGGTGCGGCGGGGGCGCGGCGCGAAGTCTTCATCCGACTTCTCGTCGCCGCCGTTCTTCTGCTCGCGCTCTCCTTCCTTCCCGCGCTGCTGAAGTGGTTCGGCGCAAGACGGGGTGCGTCAGTAGCGCTCGCGACGTGTCTCCTGCTCGTCCCCGGGGCGCAGCTTCCCGCACAACGTGCCCCCGTGGATCATGCTCCGTATGACGCCCTGCTCACGCGCCACGTCGCGCATGGTCTCGTGGACTACGACGCCTTCGCGCGTGCCCCGGAGTTCAAGCGATACCTGTCGTCGCTGGACGCCGCTGAACCGAGCCTCCTGCCGGAACGGGAGCGACTGGCCTTCTGGATCAACGTCTACAACGCGTACACGATCGAGCTGATCGTGGAGCACCACGAGCGCGAATCCATCCGCAACGTCAACAAGTCGCTCGGCTTCCTCAAGCTCAAGGGCCCGTGGTCCGAGCGCGTCGTCCACGCCGGTGGCCGTACCTTGACGCTGGATCAGGTCGAGCACGAAATCATCCGGCCTGAGTTCAAGGAGCCACGCATCCACTTCGCGCTCGTGTGCGCGGCACTGGGCTGCCCGCCGCTGCGGAGCGAGGCGTACGTTGGCGAGCGAGTCGATGCGCAGCTCGAGGACCAGGCGCGCGCGTTCATTCTCCACAGCCCCGCGAAGAACCGCGTCGACGTCGGCACGAAGACGGTGTTCGTCAGCCTCGTGTTCACCCTTTACAAGAAGGACTTCGGCGGTAGCGACGAGGCGCTCGGACACTACCTCGCACGGTGGTATCCCGAGGGCCCGGAGCGGCGCCTGCTCGACGGCGGCGACTTTCGCGTCACGCAGACGGCCTACGACTGGTCGCTCAACAGCCAGGAGCATGCGCGCTGACCTGGCTCGCGATGGCCTCGCGAGTCGCGGAGTCATCCCGGTGGCGCGCTCCATCCTGAACATCCTGCGTACCCCGGTCCTCCACGAGACGCGGGCCAACCTCGCACGCAGTTGGGCGCGCCTGCCCGAGGCCTACCGCTCACCCCGACAGATGTACGGGCGTCAGGGCAATGGTTGCGGGGCGACGATCGGCGCGATGCCGCGCTGCGACTTCGCGTGCCGTGGCTGCTACCTGGGCGGCGAGGCGAACCGGATTCCGGCACTCCCGGTGGATGCGATCAAGGCGCAGATGCTCGCACTGCGCGAGACGCTCGGGAACGCCGGCAACCTGCAGCTCACCGATGGTGAGGTGACACTGCGCCCGGAAGCCGA
>JAYUTY010000130.1:0-2052 GCA_043754875.1 Gemmatimonadota bacterium | reverse complement strand
GCTGCTCGGCCCACGCGTAGCCCAGCTCGAGAAGGGCGACGTTGCTCGTGAACACTGCCTCCGACTTCTTCCGGAAGGTGTGCGCGATCTGATCGCGGATGCGCTGCAGGTCGCGACCATAGATGCGCACCAGCACGCCCAGCGCGAACATGTTCTTTCCCTTGCGGGGATCGTCCACGATCGTGCGGCACTGCTCTTCCATCGGGACGAAGATGACGCGGTAGTCGCAGGCCGAGAGCTCGGCGAGCGCCGCGCGCCAGGCGGCCTGCACGTCCTCGTCCGGGTGCGTCGCCCACATGTCCTCGAGCAGGATCACGGCGTTCGGCGCAAGCGCGCCCAGACGGTGTCGCGCGAGCAGCACCTGCTCGTTGAACGCGAGGATGAGCTGCGTCTCGTCGCCCCAGTAGGTCACGGGTCCGCTGCCGATGCGGATGCGGTAGCCGCTCGCTCCCTCGGGCAGCCGAGGCGGCGGCTGGATCTCGGCGGGGATGAGCTCCACCGTCCACACACCGTTGCCCATCTTGGCGGAGACGGCACCGAAGATCTGACCACACTACTGTGCGCCTTCGCCGGCATCCGACACGATCTCGAGCGTGTGCACGCGCCAGTGGAGCGGTTCGGCCGCAGCGGACGGAACGGCCGACGCGTCGTACGTGAACGGCGTCATCGTATCGCTCTGCATGGCGACTCCATTGAGTCTTGCCATGAATCTGGCGGTGGAGTGGCGGCCAGCCATCGGGAGGATGCCGTGAGTCGTGAGGGGGGAAGTCCCCAACCTGGATTCCGTCGGCCACACCTGTCCGTCTCGCCTGCTCCGCCGATGCCCGCTGTTTCTCCCGACATCCTGTCCGGACCCATCCCGACTGCGCATTCGCGGGACGAGCACGACACTTGGAGAACGATCACCGCACCACCCCTGCACTGATCCGCACTGCGGATGGGAGACTCCATGCGTCAACAGAGTTGGGCCGAACCGTGGCGCATCAAGGTCGTCGAGCCCCTCCGCATCACCAGCCGCGCCGAGCGAGCGCACGCCATTCGCGAGGCGGGGTTCAACACCTTCCTCCTCCGCTCGGACGACGTCTACATCGACCTGCTGACCGACTCCGGCACGAATGCGATGTCGGATCGCCAGTGGGCAGGCATGATGCTCGGCGACGAAGCTTATGCGGGATCGCGCAACTTCTATCACCTCGAGGAAGCGGTCCGTCGCTACTACGGCTTTCCCGAGCTGATTCCGACACACCAGGGGCGCGGCGCGGAGCACATTCTCTCGCGCATGCTGGTGAAGCCCGGCGATCACGTCCCGGGCAACATGTACTTCACCACCACGCGAGCGCATCAGGAGCTGGCCGGTGGCACGTTCCACGACGTCATCATCGACGAGGCGCACGATCCCACGTCGGAGCATCCCTTCAAGGGCAACGTCGACCTCGCGAAGCTCGAGGCGTTGCTCCAAGAAGTGGGCGCGGCGAGCATCCCGTACGTATCGGTCGCCGCGACCGTGAACATGGCGGGTGGCCAGCCGATCAGCCTGGCGAATCTGCGGGCGGTGCGCGAATTCACGAGCCGCCACGACATCCGCGTCATCCTCGATGCCACCCGCGCGGTCGAGAATGCGTGGTTCATCCAGCAGCGCGAGCCAGGGCAGCGTGGAAAGCCCGTGGCCGACATCCTCTACGAGATGTGCGCGCTCGCCGACGGGGCCACGATGTCCGGGAAGAAGGATTCGCTCGTCAACATCGGCGGCTGGCTGGGGCTTCGCGACGAGACGCTGGCGGAAGAGGCCCGCAGCCTCGTCGTGATGTTCGAGGGGCTGCACACCTACGGCGGCCTCGCCGGCCGCGACATGGAGGCGATGGCGATCGGGATCGAGGAGTCCGTGCGCGACGAGCACATCCGGAGCCGCATCGGCCAGGTGCACTACCTCGGCCAGCAGCTGATCGACGCCGGCGTTCCGATCGTGCGCCCCATCGGCGGGCACGCGGTGTTCCTCGATGCCGCCGCCATGCTGCCCCACCTCGCACGCGGCGATTTTCCCGCGCAAGCGCT
>JAYUTY010000129.1:0-6190 GCA_043754875.1 Gemmatimonadota bacterium | reverse complement strand
ACAGTCCGGCGCGTTGAGGGCGAACACCCGCCCTACGCCGCTCAGCTTCCGCGATACGTCGAATAACCGAAAGGGCTGAGCAGGAGCGGGATGTGGTAGTGCGAGTCCCCTTCCTCGATCACGAAGTCCACGGTGACCGACGGATAGAAGGCCACGTTCCCGGTGGACGCGAGATACGGTCCCGTGGCGAACCGGAGCTGGTAGGCGCCGGGTGACAGCGTCTGCGCGCCGACGGTGAGGTCGCGCACCCGACCATCTGCATCCGTGACTCCATCGCCGACCGACACCGCCGAGCCATCATCGTGAACGCGGGCGAGCGCGACGTGAATGCCCGTTGCCGGCCGGCCGCGCGAGGTATCGAGAACGTGGGTGCTGAGCGTGCTCATGGTCTGTCGGTGCTCGACGCAGAGTGAGAGAGGTCTTGCACGAGCTTCGCGAGTCGCAGCCGGGTGATCTTGCGCTGCTCCTCGGCGGCAACCGCCAGCTCGACGTCGGGCGAGTTCGTGAGTCGCTCCCGCGTGATCGCGAGCAGCGCAAGCGCGTTCCGGCCCGACGCGCAGATGATGCAGATGTAGCCGAAGCGTGCCTCGTATGCCGCGTTCGACTCGGCGAGCGCTCGCCGCACCTCGTCGTCGGCGTCGTGCAGAGCCGTCTGCTCACCACCGGACCATCCCCGGGCGCGCGCATCCTGCGTCACGGCGCTCGTTCGCTCGCCGAGTCGAGGATGATGATCGAACGCCGCGCGCCAGTCATCGGGGGTGAGGCCGCGCCAGACGTCATCGGCAGCGTCGTACAACCGCGACGCCGAGCCGAACGGGCGTCGCGACATCATGGCCGCAATCCAGGCAGGCGCACCGCAGCAGGCTCGAAGCGCTGCAGCAGCCTCTGCATCCGGCAATCGATCGAGCACGGCAACGCCCGCGCGCTCGTTGTCTGCCGATAGCTGATCTATCACGATGGCGCGACGCGCCCCAAGAGGCGCAGCCGCGCGACGCCGCCATCCGGATAGATGTTGAGACGCACGTGCGTGCACGGTGTGTCTCGCCTCGTCGTGGCGAAACGATGACGCATGTGCGGCTGCAGTACGGACTGCGCGACGAGCGGCGCCCAGCGCGCCTGCGTGGCGTCGAACGGCGAGTCGATCGCACCCGCGTCGAACTGCTCGAGCATGCAGCTACCCGGCGCGTTCCCCTTGTAGTGATCGGTGTCCAGCTCCACTCGCTCGAGCGTGCCACGACGCGCGAGTCGCACGACGGTCCACTCGTGACCTGGTCCGCGCCGCCGCTTCGTCTCCCAGCCATCGCCCATGTGTGTCGAGCGACCGGGGAGAATCAGATTCTGGCGGTGCCCGTACCACATGTCGCTGCACTCGGTGACGTAGCCGCCGTGCTCCATCGCGGCCAGGTCGTGGAGATCGCCGAGTGCGAGGAGCTCGTCGTCCACGATCACTTCGCCGAACACTCGGAGTCGCGCCACGCCCCCATCGGGATAGATGGTGAGCCGAAGGTGCGTCGTGCGGGCCGGCGCATCGTCGATCGCAAAGCGGTTCTGCGTGTCGCCAGCGAGCACAGTGCGCGGCAGCAGCGGCGTCCACGTCACCGTCCCGTTGGTGAACGCGCCGGCTGGCGGCGTACCCATCACGGTGCACGCGTCCACTCTCGCGGATTCGGGGAAGTTACCGGTGAAGAAGCTCGTGTCGACCACGAGCCCACGCACGCGGCCGGGCGCGCCGAGCCGGACGATCGCCCAATCCTCACCCGGCGAGCGGCGGCGACGCGTCTCCCAGCCGTCCATCCACTTGCCACGCTCGGTGTACGCGCCTTCACGCCACTCGGGGGCGCTCGGTTTGACCAACCCCTCCTTGGGCGCGAAGAACTCGTCGTTGGCGTCGAGCACCGCGCCACCAAGGCGCTCCGAAGCGAGATCGATCAGGTCGGTGAAGTCAGTCATGCGACGTCGTCTGGGAGCGAAGTGGACGGAAGGAGCAGCGCGCCATGCGGACTGGCAAAGGTACCGCGGTCGAAGACCATCGCGCCGCGTACCAGGGTCAGGTGCACGATGCCACGCAAGATGCGCCCGGCGTATGGAGTGAGCGGATGCCGATGCTCCAATCGTGCTGGATCGACGACGAAGCTGGCGTCGGGATCCCAGACGACGAGATCGGCGTCGCACCCCTCGGCGATACGGCCCTTCCGCGTCGTGAGACCAGCGAGCGCCGCCGGCGCAGTGCACATCCACCGTGCAACGTCCGCCACACCGAAGTCGCGCACCGATGCACCCGTCCACACGGCCGCCAACCCGAGCTGCAGCGACGCGATGCCGCCCCACGCGGCGAGGAAGTCGCCACCGCTCTGCTTCATCGCGGGAGGAGCAGGCGAATGATCGGTCACCACCATGCTCAGGCTCGCGTCGCGCAGCCCCTGCCACAGCGCCTCTCGCTCCACTGCCGCACGGATGGGTGGCGCGCACTTGTACTCGGTCGCGCCAGCGGGAATCTCCTCCGAAGCAAAGATGAGGTAGTGCGGGCACGTCTCTGCCGTGACCGGCAGGCCACGCCGCTGCGCCTCGCGAATGACGTCGAGCGCCTCGACTGACGCGACGTGCACGATGTGCACGCGCACCGGGCACCACGCGACGAGGCGCACGAGCGTCTCGATCGCCGCACGCTCGGCGGCCGGTGGACGCGACGCGAGATACGCCGCATAGTCGCCCACGCCAGCGTGCTCTGGCGCGCCGAGCCGCGAGGGATCCTCGGCGTGCACCATGAGCGGCAAGCCGAGCGCGGCGAGAATGGGAAAGGCTGCCTTCAGGTCGCCTTCGTCGACGGCGCGGAACTCCGGCACGCCGGACGGCGCGAGGAAGCACTTGAAGGCGAGCACTCCCGCGTCGCGGAGCGGCGTGAGCTCGCTCTCGTTGCCCGGCACGACGCCTCCGATGAAGCCGACGTCCACCGAGCACTGGCCGCGCGCTGCATCTCGCTTTGCCTCGAGCGCCGACACCGAGGTGGTGGCAGGGATCGCGTTGAGCGGCATGTCGAGCAGCGTCGTCACGCCACCAGCCGCCGCCGCGCGCGTAGCGGTGGCAAATCCCTCCCACTCGGTGCGGCCTGGCTCGTTGACGTGCACATGAGTGTCCACGAGGCCGGCCATCACGACCAGCTCGCCCACATCCAGCGTCTCGTCGCCTGCGGGCGCATCGTCCCACGCGCCGATGCCCGCGATGCGACCGTCGCGCAGGTGCACCGAGGCCGCACGCACGCCGTCGGGAAGCACGACGCAGCGCGACCGGACAACCGTCGGGCGTTCTGTCGCGCGCTCGGCGCTCAGCTTGTCTCGCTCCAGAAGCGCCGCACCAGATTCTCGGTGACGCGACGCCGATACTCGGCCGTGGAGCGGAGGTCGTCGATCGGGTGCACCTCGTCGCGCAGCGCAGACATGGCGGCATCGAGCTGCGCGTCGAACGATGAAGTTGCGCCGCGCAGCGCATGCTCGGTCGCGGCGAGCCGCACGACGGTCGGCGCCACGCTGCCGACCGCGATACGGGCGCCGCCGTCATCGCGCACCGCGGCCACGACCACCTTGGAGATCGCCTGTGCAGCGCGCGTGCCGACCTTCCGGAACCACTGCCGCCCCTGCACAGGCGGCACTTCCACGCTCGTGATCAGCTCGTCGGCGCGCATCACGGAGGCGCGATAGCCCGTGTAGAACGCTGTGATCGGCACGCGTCGTTCGCCGTTGATGCTCCGCAGCACGACGACGGCGTCGGCCGCGGCGAGCACGGGGAGCGAATCGCCGGCGGGCGAGCCGTTGGCGATGTTGCCGCCGACGGTGCCGCGATTCTGGATCTGACGTCCGCCGACCTGCCGCGCGGCCTCGATCATCATCGGCAGCCGCTCGACGACCCGAGTGGACTCGAGCATCGCCGTGTACGTCGTGAGCGCGCCGAGCACGAGCAGGTCGTCCCGCACCGTGATGCCGCGCAGCTCGTCGAGCCCCCAGATGTCGATGAAATGTCGTGCGGCGAGCGTGCCGAAGTTGAGCGCGACGTAGACGTCCGTCGCACCAGCGATTGGCATGCGTTGCTCGGCACTCATGATCTCCAGCGCGTCATCTAGCGATCGCGCGCGCCGCATCTCGAGCTGCGAGAGCGGCGTCTTCACGTCGCGCTCTGCCTGCTTGACGCGCCCTTGGCATGCGCCGACTGCACATGCGCCGACTGCACATGGGCCGACTGCACGGCGCGGTAGATGGCCGAGTAGCCCGTGCAGCGGCAGAGATTGCCGGCGAGTCCACTACGGATGTCGTCGAGCGAGCAGCCGGCCGGCAGCACCGTGGCCGACATGATCATCCCCGGCGTGCAGATGCCACACTGCGCCCCCACCTCGTCCATGAAGCAGCGCTGCAGCGGATGGTCGTCGCCGAGCCCCTCGATCGTGACGACGGCTGCGTCCTCGGCCTGGGCGAAGGGGATGATGCACGAGCACACCGGCACGCCGTCGATCAGTACCGTGCACGCGCCGCACTCACCTTCACCACACCCTTCTTTGGTGCCAGTGAGACCACACTCGTCGCGCAGCACGTCGAGCAGCCGCTTCATGGGATGCGCGTGCACATCGGCCGGCGCGCCGTTCAGAGTGAATTGCACGCGATCAACGTCTCGGGGATGGCGGGGATCTGGCGCAGGTCGAGCCCCAGATGGCGGATGGCGTTCACGACCGCGGGGGCGGGCCCGTCCATCGGCAGCTCGCCCAGCCCCTTCGCGCCGAACGGACCGCCGTCGTAGTGATTCTCCAGCATCACGATGTCCATCTCCGGCGTGTCGAGCGTCGTCGGGATGGTGTAGTTGGTGAGCGTCGGGTTGGCCATCGCGCCGTCGCGCATCACCACGTGCTCCAGCAGCGCGTAGCCCAGCCCCTGGACTGTGCCTCCCTCGATCTGCCCCCGCGCCAACGCTGGGTGAATGGGACGCCCGAACTCCTGCACCGCCGTCACGCGAATGGGGCGCACCTCGTACGTGTCGGCATCCAGCGCCACCTCGACGACGTCGCATCCCCATCCATAGGTGGGATACGCATCCCCCTGGTACGTATCGTCGTTCCACCGGATCCAGTCGGGCGGCACATGCTGGAGCACCACCGACAACGCACCGTGCTGCGTGTAGTACTCGGCCGGGGTGAGCGGCCCGAGGATCGCGCGCATGTCCTGTGCACAGCGCTCGAGGATCTTGCCGACGACCATGCACGTGCGACTCGCGACGGTCGGCCCACTGTCGGCGACGACGTCGGTGTCCGGCTGTGCGACCTCGATCGTCTCGTACGGGACGCCGAGCGCGTCGGCGACGATCTGTGCGTGCATCGTGCGCGTGCCCTGCCCGATCTCCGTGCTCGCGACCATGATGCGCGCGCCTGTTGGCGTGAGATCCAGTCGCGCCTTGCTCGCGAGCCGCTCCTCACCGGCGCCGGTGAAGCCAGCGCCATGGTAGAAGAGCGCGAGCCCGATGCCGCGCCCCGTGCCGCGCAGCGACTCGCGCTTGCGGCGGTAGTCGGTGCGGCGCACCGCCTCCTCGAGCACGGCGAGCGCGCTCGCATCTTCGCGCAACAGCTGGCCAGTCGCGGTCGTGTCACCCGGCCGCAGCGCATTGATCTCGCGCAGCGTGACGGCGTCCATGCCGAGCGCTTCGGCGATGCGCTCCATGTGCACTTCGATGGCGAACTCGGTCTGCGGTGCGCCGAAGCCGCGGAAGGCGCCGTTGGGTGGCGTGTTCGTCTTCACCACGCGGCCGTTGATGCGCGTGTGGTCGCACCGGTACGGCCCGGCCGCGTGGATCGACCCTCGCGAAAGCACCACCTCGCTCAGTGTCGCGTATGCACCTCCGTCCATGAGTACGTCCACATCCATCGCCACGAGCCGCCCGTCGCGCGTGAGCCCCGTGCGATGACGGACGATCGACGGATGCCGCTTGGTCGTTGCGACCATGTCCTCGACGCGGTCGTAGATGATCTTGACCGGCCGGCCGGACTTGAGCGCGAGCAGCGCGGCGTGTCCCGCGATCATCGACGGATACTCCTCCTTGCCGCCAAAGCCGCCGCCGGTCTCCGTCTGCACCACACGCACTCTGGCGTCCGGACCGAGCAGGCTCTTGAGCGCCTTGTGCGCGTAGAAGGGACACTGCATGGAGCCATACACCGTGA
>JAYUTY010000128.1:0-6212 GCA_043754875.1 Gemmatimonadota bacterium | reverse complement strand
GGCACCTCGCCGAGGCTCCGCGGGACAGTCGTCACTGGCGGCGATCATCGCATCGCGATGGCATTCGGGATTCTCGCCAGCCTCCCGGGCAATGAGATCGCGATCGATGACCGTGAGTGCGTCGCTGTCTCCTATCCGGGCTTCTGGGACGATCTCCGACGCGTGACCGGATGAACAGATCGCACATGGTGATCGCGATCGATGGTCCGGCGGCATCGGGCAAGTCGAGCACCGCGCAGTGGGTCGCGCAGCGGCTCGGCTACCGGCACGTGGACTCGGGCGCGCTCTACCGGGCGATCACGGCAGCGATGCTGCGCGTCGGCCAGCCGCCCGACCGCTGGACGGGGACGAGCGTCGTCGCCCAGGGCGGGCGCGTCTCCCTACGTCCGGAGACCACCTCCTTCGTCGCCCTGGTCGACGGCGCGCCGGCGGAGGAGGAGCTTCGAGGCGCGCTGGTCACTCAGCAGGTCTCGCTCGTGGCCGGGATGGTCGAGGTGCGGCAGTGGGTGAACGGCCGAGTTCGCACTGCCGCCGAGGACCACGACGTCGTCGTCGACGGTCGCGACATGGGGACGGTCGTCTTTCCTGATGCGCCGCTCAAGGTCTTCCTCGTCGCAGACCCCTGGGAGCGGGCGCGGCGTCGGCTGGTGCAGCGCCTCGGCCGCGCGCCCCACGACGACGAGATCGCGGAGGAGACGTCGCTCCTCGTCCAACGGGATGCGAAGGACGCGACCCAGACCGCCCAGGCGAAGGACGCCGTCCTCCTCGACACGACCTACCTGACCCAGGCTGAGCAGGTGGAGCGGATCGTCGCGTTGGCCGGCGCCGTAAGTCACCGTCCGCCCGGCACTTAAAGTCGATCGAAGTTGACGTGCCGGAGCAGCCGCCCTATATTTTGGGGTTCGTTCCAAGATTCGTCGCCCGGCGTCCGTCCGCGCGGCACCGCGTGCTCGTCGTTCCGATGCGTGCGCACTCCTCAGACTCGCCGCGGCGAGCGAAAATATCCGCGATTTAGGAGACTTTCCTTCAAGTATGACTGAGCTCGAAACCCCTACCGAAGCTTCGATCGCCGCTGAGGCGGCCCTGCGTGCCCGCGAGAAGCGTGACGCGCAGCGCGCACAGCTTCGCCCGCTGGCCAATCTGCGTCCCGAGCTCGTCGACGACGAGGGCTACTCGCCCGACGAGCTTGAAGCCATGATGGAGATGTACAACGGCACGATGGCGTCCATCGACGAGGGAGAGATCGTCAAGGCGCACGTGCTCGAGATCCGCGACAACATGGTCGTGCTCGACATCGGCTTCAAATCGGAAGGCAGCGTCCCGCTCGAGGAGTTCAAGGACTTCCCCGACCTCAAGATCGGCGACGAGGTCGAGGTCCTGCTCGAGCACCTCGAGGACCAGGAGGGGTCGGTCGTCCTCTCGAAGAAGAAGGCGGACTTCATGCGCGTGTGGGAGCGCATCCGTCTCGCCTACGAGAACGATCAGCCAGTGGAAGGCACACTCGTCAAGAAGATCAAGGGTGGCGTGGTCGTCGACCTCATGGGCGTCGACGCGTTCCTCCCCGGTTCGCAGATCGCGCTTCGCCGCGTCCCGAACATCGACGAGCTGCTCGGCCAGAAGTTCGAGTTCAAGATCATCAAGCTGAACAAGCGCCGCCGCAACATCGTCGTCTCGCGCCGAGTGATCCTCGAGAACGAGCGCGCGGGCAAGCGCGAGAAGCTCATGAAGGAGCTGGAGAAGGACCAGGTGCGCAAGGGCGTGGTCAAGAACATCACCGACTTCGGTGCGTTCATCGACCTCGGCGGCGTCGACGGCCTGCTCCACATCACGGACATGTCGTGGGGCCGCATCTCGCACCCCTCCGAGCTGGTCGCCATCGGCGGTGAGCTCGAGGTCAAGGTGCTGGACATCGATTGGCAGCGCGAGCGCATCTCCCTCGGCCTCAAGCAGCTGCAGAGCTACCCGTGGAAGGACGTCGCCGAGAAGTATCCGGTCGGCACGCGGGTCCAGGGCAAGGTCGTCAGCATCACGAACTACGGCGCCTTCATCGAGCTCGAGCCGGGCATCGAAGGCCTCGTGCACATCAGCGAGATGAGCTGGACGCGCAACGTCCGTCATCCCTCGAAGCTCGTCAGCATCGGCGAGACGATCGAGGCGGTGGTGCTCAAGGTCGATCCGAACGAGGAGAAGATCTCGCTCGGCATGAAGCAGACGGAGCAGGATCCGTGGGTCGTGCTGCCGCTCAAGTACCCCGTCGGCACGCGCATCAACGGCAAGGTGCGCAATCTGACCAGCTTCGGCGCCTTCGTCGAGATCGAGCCCGGCATCGATGGGCTCATCCACATCTCCGACATGAGCTGGACCAAGCGCGTGCAGCATCCGTCGGAAGTCGTCAAGAAGGGTGACGCGGTGGACGTCGTCATCCTCAACATCGACAGCGAGAACAAGCGCATCAGCCTCGGCCTCAAGCAGGCAGAGGAGGATCCGTGGCTCCGCATCGGCGAGAACTACCCGGTCGGCACCGAGATGCGCTCCACCGTCGTCCGCCTGATGGACAAGGGCGTCGTCGTGGACATCGGCAACGACATCGAGGGCTTCGTGCCCATCTCGCAGCTCACGCAGAACGGGCAGCAGGTGAGCAGCCCGGCCGACGTGGTCTACGAGACTATGCTGCTCGACACGCGCGTGCTCGAGGTGGATCCGATCCATCGCCGCATCGTGCTCAGCGTGGTCAACATCCCCGAGGAGCAGCCGCCGCGCCCGGAGACGCCGTCCAAGATCCACACCGAGGATGGCGACGCGATCGACATCCCGATGGACCTGTCCGCCGTCAGCGACGAGTAGTCGCAACCGCGGGAGAAGTGAGAATGCCCCGTGGCGCTGCCACGGGGCATTTTTGCGCCGGGTCACTCCGGCTGCGTGACTGCTAGAGCGCGGCGTCGCCCCGTACTACCTTTGTCCGCATGACCATGCGAGAGAAGATCGCCCTCCTCGAACGGCGCGGCGCCGAAGCCGAGCTGAGTGGGGGCGCCGAGCGGCTCAAGGCGCAGCACGCGAAGGGCAAGCTGTCGGCGCGCGAGCGCCTGGACCTGCTGCTCGACGACGGCAGCTTCGTGGAGCTCGACCGCTTTGTCGTGCACCGGTCGCACGACTTCGGCCTCGAGGAGCAACGCATCTTCGGTGACGGCGTGGTCACCGGGTATGGCCGGATCGAGGGCCGCCTCGTCTACGTCTTCTCGCAGGACTTCACGGTGTTCGGCGGCTCGCTGAGCGAGTCGTTTGCCGAGAAGATCTGCAAGGTGATGGACCTCGCGATGCGCAACGGCGCTCCGGTCATCGGCCTCAATGATTCCGGCGGGGCGCGCATCCAGGAGGGGGTCGTCTCACTCGGCGGCTACGCCGAGATCTTCCTCCGCAACACGCTCGCGAGCGGCGTCGTCCCGCAGATCAGCGCCATCCTCGGTCCCTGCGCGGGCGGCGCCGTGTACAGCCCGGCGATCACGGACTTCACCTACATGGTCCGCAAGACGAGCTACATGTTCGTCACCGGCCCGAACGTGGTGAAGACGGTGACGCACGAGGATGTGACGATGGAGGAGCTGGGCGGCGCGAGCACGCACAACGCCAAATCGGGCGTCGCGCATTTCGCCCACGACTCGGAGGCTGCGTGCCTCCAGGCGATTCGCGAGCTGTTCCAGTTCATCCCGAGCAACAACGTCGACGAGCCGCCGCGCGGCAAGGGAACCGACCCGCGCGACCGCCGCGACGAAGCGCTGCTGGATGTGGTGCCGGACAACGCGAACAAGCCGTACGACATGCACGACGTCATTGGGCGCATCGTGGACGACCGTTCGTTCTACGAAGTCCAGCGCGAGTTCGCCGGCAACATCCTGTGTGGCTTCGCGCACCTCGGCGGCTACAGCATCGGCATCGTCGCCAACCAGCCTGCGGTCCTCGCCGGCGTGCTCGACATCGACGCCTCGGTCAAGGCGGCGCGCTTCATCCGCTTCTGTGATGCGTTCAACATCCCGATCGTGACGTTCGAGGACGTACCGGGCTTCCTCCCCGGCGTGGCGCAGGAGCACCACGGCATCATCCGTCACGGCGCGAAGCTGCTCTACGCGTACTGCGAAGCGACTGTCCCCAAGCTCACCGTGATCACGCGCAAGGCGTACGGTGGCGCGTACGACGTCATGAGCTCCAAGCATATTCGCGGCGATCTCAATCTCGCGTGGCCAACCGCCGAGATTGCGGTCATGGGCCCCAAGGGCGCGGTGGAGATCCTGTTCCGCAAGGAGATCGCCGAGAGCGTCGATCCGGTCGCCGCAACTGAGGCGAAGATCAACGAGTACCGCGATAAGTTCGCGCATCCCTACGTCGCTGCGGGTCGCGGTTATCTCGACGACATCATCGACCCGCGTGACACACGCCCGCGTCTGATCGACGCGCTCGAGACGATGCGCACCAAGCGCGATCGCAATCCACCGAAGAAGCACGGGAACATCCCGCTGTGATGTTCACCAAGCTGCTGGTCGCCAACCGCGGGGAGATTGCACTGCGTGTCATCCGTGCCTGCCGTGAGCTCGGCGTGCGCACGGTTGCTGTCTACTCCGAAGCCGACGCGCGAGCGCCGCACGTGCGCGAAGCTGATGAGGCGGTGTTGATCGGTCCGGCTCCCTCCGCCGAGTCGTATCTCAAGGGCGACGCGATCATCGCCGCCGCGTTGCAGACGGGTGCACAGGCGATCCATCCGGGCTACGGATTCCTCAGTGAGCGCGAGTGGTTCGCACGCGCGGTCCGCGATGCGGGCCTGGTCTGGGTTGGTCCACCGGCCGAGGCGATCGCCGCGATGGGCAGCAAGACGGCCGCGCGCACGCTGGCGATCGCCGCTGGCACTCCGGTTGTCCCCGGAACGACGACCGCGCTCCGCGACGCCGAGGAGGCGGTCGCGGTCGCCGAGCAGTTCGGCTACCCCGTTCTGCTCAAGGCGGCGGCTGGAGGCGGCGGCAAGGGGATGCGAGTCGTCCATTCCCGCGCCGAGCTCGCTCCCGCACTCGCCGCAGCACAGCGCGAGGCGAAGAGCTCCTTCGGTGACGATGCGGTCTACGTCGAGAAGTACATCGTCGGCCCGCGTCATGTCGAGATTCAGATCCTCGGCGACCAGCATGGCAACATGGTGCACCTGAACGAGCGCGAGTGCTCGGTGCAGCGTCGCCACCAGAAGATGATCGAGGAGGCGCCGAGCGTCGCGGTCACCCCCGAGCTGCGCGCGCGCATGGGCGCCGCCGCGATCGCCGCTGCACGCGCGGCTGGCTACGTGAACGCGGGGACGTGCGAGTTCCTGCTCGACGCGGCCGGTCATTTCTACTTCCTGGAGATGAACACGCGCATCCAGGTCGAGCATCCGGTGACGGAGCTCATCACTGGAATCGACCTGGTGCAGTGGCAGATCCGGATCGCGGCGGGTGAGGCGCTGCCATTCGCTCAGGAGGAGCTCGCGCCGCGCGGCTGGGCGATCGAGTGCCGCATCACGAGCGAGGATCCGGCGAACGGCTTTCTTCCCTCTACTGGCACCGTCTCCTTTTTGCACGTGCCGAGTGGTCCAGGAGTGCGCTGGGATGGCGGCATCGAGACGGGGAGCGAGATCTCGCTCTACTACGACCCAATGCTGGCGAAGTTGATTGTCTGGGCGTCGACGCGTGACGCCGCGATCGCACGAATGCACCGTGCGCTGCTCGAGCTCACGATCGAGGGAGTCGATACCTCGCGTGACTTCCATCTTCGTGTGATGGAGGACGCGGACTTCAGGGCGGGGGCGATCGAGATCCAGTGGCTCGAGCGCCGGCTCGCCGAGCTCACCAACGTTGCGCCGCCCCCCGAGGCCGTCGTGCGGGCAGCAATCGCCGCGGTCCTGCTCGCCGAGCGCGATCGCGCGACTCCCCGCCGCGCCAATGGGGCGGGCGAGACCACTGTCGGAAGCGCACGACCGGAGCCTGCCTTGAGCAACTGGACACGCCTTGCACGTCACGAGGCACTACGATGACTGGGATCCTGGGCGAAACGACGGTCGAGGTCGACATCGCGAGTATCGCGGCCGGCGGTGACGGTGTTGGTCGCGCCGAGAAGATGGTCGTCTTCGTGCCGCGCACTGCACCGGGCGATCGCGCCCGCGTTCGCGTCACTGCGTCGAAGCGTTTCGGTCGCGGCGTGCT
>JAYUTY010000127.1:0-6214 GCA_043754875.1 Gemmatimonadota bacterium | reverse complement strand
TCAGCGCCGCCCCCCGTTCATGGACCAACTGAACCGATCCGTCTACTGCTTGCAGCTCCCCTTGGGGTCCGGCTTGGGATGATCCACCACCACACGATGATCCAGGTTGGCAACGTGCAGGGCGATGTCGCTGATCAGGCTGTCCACGCGCGACATGTGCTCGTAGTCGATGTACTGCGGCTCGTCCGTGACCTGGTGGTAGTCGGAGTGGCCGCCCGTCGTGAAGAAGGTGATCGGGATGCCGTACCGTGCGTACTCGTAGTGGTCGCTCCGGCAGTAGATGTTCTGCGGATGTCCGTTCGTATCCATCGCGTAGTCGATCACGAAGGCGTGCTTGTCGTCCTTGTTCACCTTCTCGACGAGATCGCCGAGCTCCGTGGACAGGCGGCGGGAGCCGACCGCCTGGAGGTAATTGGTATTGCCGCGCAGCGGCGCGCCGTCCTTGTCGGTGCCGGTCACGTCCCACGCGTCGCCACGGCCCACCATGTCGATGTTCAGCTGCGCGACGATCGAATCACGCGGCACGGTCGGGTGGTCCGTGTAGTATTGCGAGCCGAGCAGCCCCTTCTCCTCGCCGACGTGCCACACGAAGAGCACCGTGCGCTTCGGCTTGACCTTCATCGCGGCCATCTGCTCCGCGATCTCCAGCACCGAGACCGATCCGGTGCCGTCGTCATCGGCGCCGTTGGAGATCGAGTCGAGACGCGCCATGCCCGGGTGCGCCATACGATAGGCGGCGAGCAGGCTGTTGATCTCCGTCTGCTGCTCCGGCGTCGCGCGCTTGGCCTGATCCTCGGCGCCGCCCGGACGGGCGATGTGGTTGTAGATGCGGATGGAGTCGTGATCGACTGGCCGGCCGTTGAAGCCGACATGGTCGTTGTGCGCACCAATGGCCACGTACTGCCCCTTGAGCTTCGCGTCCGAGCCGGGAAGGATCGCGACGACGTTACGCGCCGGGAACGGCACCGGCTCCAGCTTGAGCGACAGGTTCATCGCGGCCGGACGTCCCTCGGCGCCTGGCCGCAGCTCGGTCAGCCCGGACGGGAACATCGCCGCCGCGCCGGCCTGCGAGAGCAGCATCAGCGTCGGCAGCGAACTGGCCCCTTCGTTCGCTGGATCATCGAGAATCGTGGTCGGGCGGGAATACATCGGGATCGCCGGGTCGAGTCCCAGCAGCATCACTCCCGCCGTGTTCGGTGGGTACGACGCTGGCTTCTGGATCGCGGCGAATCCGGCCGGCAATACCCGATAGACGACGAGCTTGCCGGACGCCTGCTCCGCGGTGAGACGCGGCGAGTCGTCGCCGAACGTGCCACCGTAGACCACCGGCACGGTGCCCGAGGGGAGCTTGCTGCCGTACGCCACCGCCCAGTCCTTGCCCGCCGGCAACACCGTCTCGCCAACCTTGATGTTGGACGAGCTCTCCATCGCGCGCGTCTTGAAGGGGATGGTCTGGAAGTAGCCGCCGTTGTCGCCGGCAGGTACGAGCCCGAGCCGCTTCGCTTCGGCTGCGATGTACTCCGTTCCCTTGACGTTTCCGATCGTACCGGCCTCGCGACCCTGCATCGAATCGTCGGCGAAGATGTAGAGCCGCGTCATCAGGTCGGCGGCCGAAATCGCGGCCGTGGTCGGCTGCGGGGCGTGCTTGAGTGGGAGCTTCGACTCCGGAACCGGCACGATCGCGATGGCTGGCGCGGGAGTCGGCGCCTGCGCCTGGAGCAGCGCCGGAACGACGAACGGGAGGACGAGAAGAGCGAGATGCGTGTGTCGCATGAGGCTGGTGAGCTGGTGGAAGATGAGATGTGCCCTGAAGCTTGGCACTACGCCAATTGTACGGGCAGTGTGTCAGCGGGACGCGTAAGGATTGTGTGTGCGCCTACTCGGCCGCACAGATGCACGACGGGAAGCCGTGGGCGATCGACGCGATCGCGGCAGGCTCCCCGTCATGGTCCGTCGGTCGCGGCGCGCGCCGCACGGAGTTCAGGCTTCCTTCTTCCGCTTCGTCGGCGCCAGCTCCAGTAGTGGGGCCGTGCCGTTGAGGACGCTCGATTCCGTGATCTTGACCTCCACCACGTCCTCGCGCGTCGGCAGGTCGAACATCACGTCGGTGAGCAGCTCCTCGAGGATCGCCCGGAGCCCGCGCGCGCCCGTGCCGCGCTTGAGTGCCTTCTGGGCGATGGCCCGCAGCGCCGACGTCTCGAAGGTGAGCTTCACCTCCTCGAGGTCGAACAGCTTGCTGTACTGCTTGGTCAGCGCGTTCTTGGGCTCCTGGAGGATGCGCACCAGCGATTCTTCGTCGAGGCCCTCGAGCGGCACCGTCACCGGCAGGCGTCCCACCAGCTCGGGGATCAGGCCGAAGCGCAGCAGGTCGTCCGGCTCGACTTCGGCGAACGCGTTCTTCTCCAACTTCGCCGCCTTGACCGGGTCGTTCTCCACCTTGGAGAAGCCGATCTGCCGGCGCCCCGTGCGCGCCTCGATGATCTTCTCCAGCCCGTCGAACGCCCCGCCGCAGATGAACAGAATGTCCTTCGTGTTGATCTGGATGTACTCCTGCTGCGGATGCTTGCGGCCACCCTGCGGCGGCACGCTGGCGACGGTGCCCTCGAGGATCTTGAGCAGCGCCTGCTGCACCCCCTCGCCGCTCACGTCGCGCGTGATGCTCGGGTTCTCGGACTTGCGGGCGATCTTGTCGATCTCGTCGATGTAGACGATGCCGCGCTCGCACTCGGCGACGTTGAAGTCGCCCGCCTGAAGCAGGCGCACGAGGATGTTCTCCACGTCCTCGCCGACGTAGCCCGCTTCCGTGAGCGTGGTCGCGTCGGCGATCGTGAAGGGCACGTCGAGGATGCGCGCCAGCGTCTGCGCGAGCAGCGTCTTGCCCACGCCCGTCGGGCCGATGAGCAGGATGTTCGACTTGTCGAGCTCGACGTCGTCCTCGCGGACGCTCGCGGAGTTGATGCGCTTGTAGTGGTTGTAGACGGCGACTGCGAGCGCCTTCTTGGCACGCTCCTGGCCGATCACGTAGCCGTCGAGCGTGTCCTTGATCTCCTGCGGAGTCGGGACCGACGTGATCGCCTCGGCGACCTCGCGCTCCTCGTCCTCGGCGAGGATCTCGTTGCAGAGCGCGATGCACTCGTTGCAGATGTAGACGGACGGGCCGGAGATGAACTTCCGGACCGAGTCCTTCGACTTGCCGCAGAACGAGCAGCGGAGATGTTTGTCGTGCGACATGGCGATGACCCTGCGAGAGGCGCACGCCCAGTAGTGCGGGGCGAGGAGGTTGACCGAGAGTTAACGCTAACGTTCCGTCCGGTCAAGAAAAGGACGACCGGAGCCTGGTAAGGATATCCCGGACTCCGGTCCCTTGTTACTTCGAAACGGCTGCCGCCACGGCGAGGATTTCGGGCGGGATGATGTCCCCGCGGTGGGTGATGACGTTGTCGATCAGGCCGTAGTTCTTCGCCTCTTCGGCCGACATGAAGAAGTCGCGCACCATGTCGCGCTCGATCTGCTCGATCGGACGACCGGTGTGCTTGCTGTAGATCGTGTTGAGCTGGTGACGGAGGAAGAGGATCTCCTTCGCCTGGATCTCGATGTCGGCCGCGGTGCCCTGCGCGCCGCCCGACGGCTGGTGGATCATGATGCGCGAGTGCGGCAGCGCGTTCCGCTTGCCCGGGCGGCCGGCCGCGAGCAGGAACGAGCCCATGCTCGCCGCGAGGCCCATGCAGATCGTGTTCACCGGCGCCTTCAGGTACTGCATCGTGTCGTAGATCGCGAGACCGGCCGAGACGCTGCCGCCAGGCGAGTTGATGTAGATCGAGATGTCGCGGTCCTGGTTGTCCGCTTCCAGGAAGAGCAGCTGCGCGATGACGATGTTGGCGACGTCGTCGTTGATCGGCGTGCCGAGAAAGATGATGCGGTCCATCAGGAGCCGCGAGAAGATGTCGTAGCTGCGCTCGCCGCGGCTCGACCGCTCGATGACGTATGGTGGGTAGATCGTGGCCATGGGTTCCCTCATGCGTTTGTAACCTCGTTGCGGGACGTCAACCACTCGAACACCTTCTCTTCGGTGATGCTGCGCTCGATCTCGGGCAGCCGCCCCGCCTTCTGCAACGATGCATACACCTGGCCCGGGTCGGCGGCTCGCTGCTCCGCCACCTTGGCCACGCGGTCGTCCACGTCCTTCTCCGTGGCGGTCAGTCCGTGCTGCTCGGCGATTGCGTCGATCAGCATGTCGCGCCGGACCTGCTTCTCCGCGACCGTCGTGAATTCGCCGGCGAACTGCTCGCGCTGCTCGGCCGGGACCTGATACGCCTGCATGTACGCGTCGATCATGCGCTGCACCCAGCTCGGCGGCACCTCGAAGGGGTTCGCCTCGGCAACCTGATCGAGCAGCGACTGGCGGACGAGCGCATCGGCGTCGCGCGTGGCATGCTCCTGCAGATCCTTCCGCACCGCCTCCGTGAGCGCGGCGATCGAGTCGAAGTCCCCGACCTCGCGGGCAAAGGCGTCATCCAGCGCGCCACCCGACTTGCGCTTCACTTCCTGGAGCGTCACGCGGACCATCTTGCTCGTGCCGCGCTGCGCCTCCTCGGGAAAGTCGTCCGGCCACTTGACCAGACGCTCCTTCGTTTCGCCGGGCGTGAGCTCCATGACGAGCTCTTCCACCCCTGGAATCGCCTGGCCACCGCCCAACACGAGGTTGTACGGGCTTCCCTCGGCGGGCAGCTCGCCTCCTTCGGCATCCGGCGTGGCGAGCAGGACCTTGACCATGTCGCCCTCGCGCGGCTGCTCCTCGACTGGTGCCCAGGTCGCCTTCTGGTCACGGAGCGTGTTGAGCTGCTCCTCGACCATGGCGTCCGTCACCTCGGAGCTCGTGCGGCTCACCTTGAATCCCTCGGTGCGCTCGAGCGTGATCGTGGGCCGGACCTCCAGGTGCAGCTCGAAGGTGAGCGGCTGGTTTTCCTCCCACTTCACGTCGTGGACGTGCGGCTGCGCGGCGACGTCGAGCTTCTCGCGCTCCATCACTTCCTTGAAGGCTTCCTGCACCAGCGTCTCGAGCACCTGCTGGCGAATGGCGTCCTTGAACCGCTTCTTCACCATCGCGGCGGGCGCCTTGCCGGGCCGGAAGCCGGGAAGGCGAACGGTCGTCGCGTACTTGCGCGCGGTCTTCTCCTCCTCGCTCTGCACGGTGGCGAGGGGGACGGAAACCTCGAGCAGTCGCTCGACGCCTTCATTCTTCTTGGTCGTGATCTGGATGTCCATGCTAGTCGGAAAGCGTGGTGCGGTACGCCGGTGAACACCCGCTGACGCGAGGCCGCTCGGCGCGTTGGATAGCTGTATGAAAGCTAACCCCATGGAACGGGCGCTAGTAGTCGGCGGCGTGGGAACCAAGTCGCGGTCGGTGACGACGGCCAGATGCGCGACCGCCGGCCTCCAGAGCGAATCCGGACGCGCGTCGGCAGTTCCGGGTCGCACCGCCGTCTTATCGCAGTGCTTCGATGTTGTCGAAGGCCGCGGCAGCGGGTGCGACTGCTTTCCCGATCATCTCGGCCACGATCTTCCCGGAGCTCAGCACACCGGGAATGCCGGCGCCCGGATGCGTTCCCGCGCCGGCGAAGTAGAGGTTCGGGATGTCCTCGCTCCGGTTGTGCGGACGGAACCAGGCGGACTGCGTGAGGATCGGCTCTACCGAGAAGGCGCTGCCGAGATAGCTGTTGAGCGTGTCCTGGAAGTGCAGCGGGTCGATCACGTGCTCAGTCACGATGTGCTTCGACAGGTCCGGAAGGTAGCGATCCTCGAGATACTGCATGATGCGGTCGCGGTACGGCTTCGCCTCGGTGCGCCAGTCGGTGTCGCCTCCCAGGTGCGGCACGGGGGAGAGCACGTAGAAGCTGTCGCACCCTGGCGGCGCGAGCGACGGATCGGTCGCCGTCGGGCGGTGCAGGTAGAGGGAGAAGTCGTCGGACAGCGTCTTCCGCGTGAAGATGTCCTCGAGCAGTTCCTTGTACCGCGGGCCCATCAGGATCTCGTGGTGCGCGACGTTCTCGTACGTGCGATCCGTGCCGAAGTAGATCACGAAGAGCGACATCGAGTACCGCAGCTTCTCCAGGCGGCGATCGGTGTTCTTGGGACGCATCGCCGGCGGGACGAGCCGCATGTACGTGAACGCCACATCGCCATTGCTCACGACGGCGTCTGCGTCGATCTGCTC